>JANLVW010000753.1:0-4338 GCA_031364205.1 Ferruginibacter sp. | reverse complement strand
ACCTGCGAAGCACCCGAAGGGCTTTGCAGCTGCTGCTACGCCTTAAAAGTATTGTAAGAAAATTATAGCAGCTGCTGCAATGGGTTGGCGCATTTGCTTTATGAACCTGACTGTAGTGAGACCTTATTACCTTGTTAACATTCAGGATAAACGAGAACATGATTTGAAGGAAAAATAAAAAGCCCGCTACAATTGTAACGGGCTTTGATTTTAAAATTATGAATTAATTACAAACACAACCCGGCATTACAGGACAATTAGTACCTGCTGTACAATTGGCAGTTTTAGGGCAACCTTTTGAACATGATACTGTAGCTTTTTTGGTTTCATTACTGTTGTTTGCAAACACGATGGTGGATGTTACAAGCGTTAAAGCTGACATGCCTATTATTATTTTTTTCATTTTTATATTTTTTTATATTTAAAACTATTACTTTCTGTCATTAACCTAAACAAAGTTTGGTGGATGAAAAACGGATGACAAATGTTTTATAAGTCTGTTATCATTAAATACAAAATATTGTTGTTTGAAAATATACAATGTTGGATGGTTAAGTGTAACCTTCGGAGATTGTAACCAAGCTGCTGATGAACAGCCAAGAAAAGGATTACAATCTTTATTTTCGCTTTGATGGTTTTTATTCTGTTTGTTATCGCAACATTTGCTGATGCAGTTTTTACTCATTACCATATTGTTGCTTCCAATTACAGGTTGCACTATCACGAAGAGCAAAACAAAGGATACTATGTATGCTATTATTTTCAATGTTTACATTTACTATTTATTACTACGGAGAGTTTTGTAAATACTTACTTTAACAAAAATCTTTTTGGGTTGTATTATTTACAACAGGATATATCTTCTTGTATAGGTGGACAGGGCACATTGCCATAAGTGCAAAAAATACAACAATCACCTGCTTTTGGTTTTAGTAATGCATTGCAATTGGTACATGTATAAAAGAACTGACAAGCATTCGTTGGCATTGTTTCTTCTCTTTGAAAACCGCAATGTGGGCATGTAATTGTTGACTGTAATGTGATGGTATTTGCCATTTTATTTAGATGTATTTAATATTTTATAATCTACTGCTTTGTAACCTGTACTATTGATTGCTGCTTCAATTCTTTTTATATCTGCAATTGATTTATCGAATGTGATAACGCTGTTTTTATTATTATAAGATGTTGCATAATCAACGACACCTTTTACCTTTGACAATTCAAAGTTTACATGCTCTTCACAAGCCTCACAAGTCATCCCTTCTATGTTAAAACAAATTTGTTCTTTGTTATTCATTACAGCTACAGGCAGAGCTTGCACTTTTAGCTTCGGATAAAAGATTTTTGCATATAGCGGGAATGTCATCATTACAATTGCACCAATGGTTACTATGCTAAGAAAACTTTTAGTTTGTAAAAAACCTGTTTTTTTTAATGGCTCACAATCACAATCATCCACTGTAGGCTTTAATTGCTGATACCATGCAAATATTAACACTACAATTGATAAAACTATTAGATACGGCCTTGCAGGCGCAATCCAATAGAAATTTGCTGCCATGCTGCTAGTGCCTGCAAGCAATGCCAACAAAGGTGTAATGCAACAAAGAGATGCAGCAAGTGCTGCAAAAATACCTACGCCTGCAACTGCTTTGGATGATGATTCATGTTTCATACTTTTTGCCTTTTACGATTAACAAAAGTTATGTGCTTAAACAAAGGTTTTATAATTTCCAAATGTTCTTCCTTAAGTGAGTAGTAAATAGTTTGTGCATCCCTACGGGTTTGTAAAATGTTGCCATCTTTTAACTTCCGTAAATGCTGTGATACTGCCGGTATTGTCATTTCTAAAATATCTGCCAAATCGCACACACATAATTCCTTTTCTTCTTCTAAGAGGTACATTATTTTCATGCGAACATCATTGCCGGCAAGGCTTAGCACCTGGCTTAATTTACTAAATGATACTTCGGCTTTTTGAAGTTTCTTTTTACAATTACCAATCTGTACTTGATCTGCAAATGGACGAATACAAGCTATTTCCATAAAGTAAAGATAACTACTTAAGCAATTACTTAAATAAGCACGCTTATGTTTTAACTTTTCTCACATGAAGTTTTAATAAAATTATAGAGGATTCGCTAACCTCAAGTTGTTTCGGTGTTTGTAAAGGATGTTGAAATAGGTCAATATACCACAGGTATATTTACGTAAAGCTTTTCATAGCAGCTGCTGCTATGGGTTGGCGCATTTGCTTGCTGAACCTGCCTGCAGAGAGACCTTATTACCTTGCAGCGTGGGTACTGTGGATCAGGCTATACTGCTTATTTTCAATCAAAACAATTACTCATTCACTAACAAAACCATTCCATCACTATTTTTATACAACAATAAATGATGGTATTCGGAATATGCTGATTTATCTAATGTCTTAATAACACCTGTGCTTTGCCCGTTGTATATGCCTTTTGCATCGGCTTTAAATTCAGACAATATTTGCGCATCTTTCATCATGGCATCCGGAGATTTTGAAAGAGCTAAACTATAAGCTTCATTTGGGGTAAGATTTTTAAAATTGATTTGTAGTAAATCTGCCAACCCAATATTTCTTGCTACAATAACACCACTTGCCATTCCCATTTCTTTTGCTTTCATTTTGATGACCTGTGTGCGGTTATCATTAAGCGGGGTTAGCATTCCGGTTTTTGATGTTGCATTGGTTGCGTTGGCAGCATACAGCAAAGCCTGTGGTGCATTACCAATTGGTATGGTGCTGATGACTTTCCTTTTCTCAATATCTATCACGTTTACTTTATCATCATTTTCCAAACCAACATAGGCAAATTTTCCATCACCTGAAGTCCACAAACCATGCGGTAAACTGCCGGTAGAAATACTGTCGAGTTGTTTGAAACTGTTGTTTACATCATACAGCCTTACTTTATTTTCGCCACCAACCGTTACCAGCATCAAAGGATTTTTTGTATTGGTGAATGTTACATGATTGCTGATAGCGCCTGTGTTGAACACCTGTGCAACAGCCATGGTTTTTGTATCTATCAATGTTGTCTTGCCGATGTCTTTGTGTGTCATTGCCATCCATCTTCCATCATAACTTGAAAAAATATTGGGTGAAAATGGACTAACAACAGGAATGCGTTTCGCCACTTGGTAGGTAGCAGTATTTACAACATCCAATTCAGCCGTAAAGCTGCTGCAGATGTAAGCCCATTTACCATCCGGTGTAAAGGCAACCATACCTGGACCATCGGCTACTGCCACACGTTTCACTTCAATCATTTTATCTGCATCAATTACGCTGATGTAAGCCTCACCCCTTACCGAAACCCAAACCTGCTTTCCATCAGGTGTAAAAGTGGCTTCATGCGGTGAGCGACCAATGTATAAAGTTTTTATAACACTGTCATTTTGCGTGGAAACAAAAGTCACCGAATTGGAACCGATAGACACAACAGACAACATTTTTCTTTTTGCAGAATAACCCATTCCATGCACCAACGCCTGTCCTTTATACAAGGCACTAAAGATGTCGGGCTGCGGTTTCCCTAAAACCAATTCGCCTAACAACATATTTGTTTGCGGGTCAATTACAGAAACCGTATTCGATACCTGGTTGGCTGTATAAACTTTATCAGAACGGTATGATTGTGCATGTAGCTGTGTTGTTATTATGAGAGATGCGATTGCTAAAATCTTTTTCATGTGTTTACTTATTTATGTAGTGTTTCATTTGTTCAATTTCTATTTGCTGACTTGATATGATGCTTTCTGCCATTCGTTTTACCGCATAGTCATTTCCATGTTGCAGCAGCACTTTTGCCATGTCAATCCCCGCCTGGTGATGTGGCAACATTACTTTTGCGAAAGCCATATCAACATTTTTTAATTCATTTCCCTGCGGCATATCTTTCATCATCGTATTCATTGTTGCTGCCCAATCTGCGCTGAGGTCATTATTGACTTCGATTGAATGTTGAGAAGACAACAACTTTTTCATCATTTGAATTTCAATTTGCTGCTCGGCAATAATGCTTTTAGCAAGCTGTATCATTTCGATGTTTTTGCCATAAGTTACTTCATACTTTGCCATTTCAACTGCTCCCTGGTGGTGTGGAATCATTAACTGCAGAAAGTCAACATTTGTTTTTTTTGTTTGTCTCACGGTGTCCATGTTCATCATCATGGTATCCATCTGTGCTACAAAAATGTTTTTAGATGTATGCTCTTCATGATGGATGTTTTTCATCTCATGCATTTCGTGCTGTGCTAATACCGGAGTTGCAATAAGCAGACATAGAAATAGTTTAGTCATAC
>JANLVW010000742.1:0-1770 GCA_031364205.1 Ferruginibacter sp. | reverse complement strand
TGGTAGATACGCCCTGTGGTTACATTATTTGCCTGAGACGTTGGTGCATTTAAAAAACGCTCGTAATGTCCAAGATCGAGATCGGTTTCAGCACCATCATCGGTTACAAAACATTCGCCGTGCTCGTAAGGGTTCAATGTTCCGGGGTCCACATTCAGGTATGGATCAAATTTTTGGATGGTCACTTTTAGCCCACGGCTCTGCAACAATTTTGCAAGCGATGCAGCTATAATTCCTTTACCCAATGAAGATGTAACACCACCTGTTACGAAAATAAATTTTGCCATTTTTTTATAGTATTGAGTAACAAGATCTGAGTATCAAGATTGTTCCATGATGAATCAAACCATGCTTATTGTTATTAATCTGTAATAATCTTTGTTAAAAATTTCTCATCTAAGATTTTTTTCGACAATTTGAACAAGATTAAACACAAAAATTGAAAATTACTCAAGATCTTGTGTCTTGTATCTTGTGTGTTGTGTCTTAAAATCTTGTAATGTAATATTGTGTGGACCTACACTTAGAAATAGGATATTTTAAAATCCGGAGGTCATGTAAAGATAGAGCAAATGTTTGGGAGGTGAAAATTATGAAAAGAAAAAAGTTGCAAATGTTACAATATTGGGATGCTTATTTATCTTGGGGCTTTAAGCAAAATATCTTTTTTCAACATTTGTTGCGGCTTTTCGTTACAATCTTTTTGCTCAAACGCAGCAAAAAGGATTTCCACTTCTATCCGCCAGCCCTTGATCGGTTTATCTCTTTTCAACCTTTTGTTAAGCGAGGGTTTGCGTGAAAAAAATGAGACTCGGTGAAGACATTATAATTATTGCAGAACTTAGCTGTAAAAGCATATTCTTGAGCCACAGGTTTCTACGATTTTGAAAACGAATTTGATTGCATGTAAGGTGTGGGATGCTACCTTCACAAAACAACGGTTATAAATTTCTTTAAATTTGCTTCTTTATCATAATTAGATGAAAATAAAAATTAAAACCTGGCTTTGGCAGGCTCCATTGGGTTTGGTAATGGTAGGTGCTGGCTTATCAATGGCCATTGATGCAGGAACCTGCAAAGCTAATGGGCAACCATGGTTTTGGTATGGCAGTTTTGCCATAGTATTTTTTAACGCTGGGCTTTGTGTTTTTGGTGGGGCCGTCATAAAGCGTGTGAAAGATGAAATGAAAAAATATGTGCTTGTTTGAAATAAGAAATATCATTAGTACGCTGCGCCTCACATACCCAGCAGCGGCGAAGAAGGAAGCGAGGAACATGGCGATGCACCAACCGGGGTAAGGAAATAAGATTAAGGTTAGTAAGCATTTTTATAACTTACCGCACAGATTGCTACCGCACATTCACCTACGCCTCAAATCTGCGCTAGTGGGGAAGAAGGAAGCGAGGAACATGGCGATGCACCAACCGGGGTAAGGAAATAAGATGAAGGTTGATAAGCATTTTTATAACTTACCGCACAGATTGCTACCACACAATTACCTACGCCTCAAATCTGCGCTAGTGGGGCATTAAAGGATCTAAAGCTTTTCTACAATCTTGCTGATTTCTTATCAGTTGCTTTCTTCTCTCAATATTTTACCCCTAAACTAATATACTCTCCATAGGGTATTATATCTATTTTTTTATAAGATAACTTTACGTTAAAATATGAAACTGCAATTTTATGGTTACTAAAAAAATAATTTTATTATCATTTTTATTTTTTTGTTTTACAAATATCAATGCACAACTTGTTTACTTGGGAGATGA
>JANLVW010000623.1:0-3087 GCA_031364205.1 Ferruginibacter sp. | reverse complement strand
TTGACTAAACCCATTCATGGCAAATTTACTTATGCTGTAGCTGCCACCACCGTTGTAGGCCTGTAAAGCTGCAACTGAGCACATATTAAAAATATGTCCGCTTCTATTAATTTTCATTTGTAGAGCTAAATATTTTGTAACATAGTAGGCACTGTAAAGATTATTGTTGATCATGTTTTCCAGACTTCCATCCGGTTCGTCTAAAATGTTTCCCGGTGTAAATCCACCGGCATTGTTTATCAAAACATCCGGAGTGGCAATCTTTAAACACCAATTGGCAAATTTTTCAGTTTGTTTTTTATCTGATAAATCTGCTTCCATTAAATGAATATTGGCTGATGTATATAATTTCTTTAATTCATCAGCTGTTGTTTGTAAAGTATCTATGTTTCTTGAACACAAAAAAAGTGTATGACCCTCAGCCGCAAACTTTGTGGCTATGGCTTTTCCTATACCTCTTGCTGCACCTGTAATTACAATATTCATTTTTATATTTTTTTATAAAGGTTTAACTTCATATTTCTGTAAAGTTATATCAACACACTCCATAAAATATTAATTTATACATGCCGGTTTACAAACATCTTTTCTTTGATCTTGATCATACACTTTGGGACTTTGACAATAATGCAAAATCAACCCTCGCTGAATTATATACGGAAGAACTTGCAAAGAAAACAAGCTCAGAATTTATTCCTTTTTATGAGCGTTACCTTTTTCACAATGCTCATTTATGGAAAAGGTATGAAGCAGGATTTATTGGTGTTGAAGAATTAAAATGGAAACGCATGTGGCGAACCTTACTGGATTTTAAAGTTGCAGATGAGGTTTTATCAAAAACTTTAAGCGTTCAGTTTTTGGAAATTCTTCCTACCAAAAAAGAAGTTTTTCCTCATACTTTTGAAATATTAAAATACCTCAAAGAAAAAAATTATATGCTTCATTTAATTACAAACGGTTTTGAGCATACTCAAAAAATGAAACTCAAAAACAGTGGATTAGATATATATTTTGATCAGTTGATAACATCTGAAGGAAGCAATAGTTTAAAACCCAAAAAAGAAATATTTGATTTTGCAATAAAAAAAGCAAATGCATTGATGCACGAAAGTTTAATGCTGGGTGATAATCAAGCCGCAGATATAGGGGGTGCAAAAAATGCAGGAATGGATCAGGTTTTTGTAAACCATATTAACGAGCCGCTTAAATTGCAGCCCACATATGTAATAACACATTTTAAAGAACTGGAAAATATTTTATAGAACTAAGCTATAAACAAACAGGCTGCATCGGAAGATGCAGCCTGTTTGTTTAAATTAATATTAAAACTATATTTTAGCAGTTTTATTCTCTTTGTCTTTACTGCAACCTTTTGCAGCTTTATCTTTACTGCAGCAGGATTTTACTTTTCCACTTTTCTTCTTTTTTCCACCACCTGCAGATGAGGCAGTTGCCAGTAATAATCCTGCGGTAGCTAATAAAAATACTATTTTCATCTTATAAAGTTTTAGTTTTTTTAATCTTAAAAGTAAATGTAAATAATTTTTTTTTTCACGTTTATTGGTTAAAAAAGTTAAAGTGTCGCCAGCACGGTAACCCCGCCCTGTACTACCTCATTTAACCCTACATTTATTTTTGTACCAATGGGCAACAATAAATCTACTCGGCTGCCAAATTTTATAAAGCCATATTCTTCTGTTTGTTTTACATGACTTCCAACTTCCAAATAATTTACGATTCGTCTTGCAACAGCGCCGGCAATTTGTTTAACCAAAATTTCAGTATTGCCATTTTTAATAACAACAGAATGGCGCTCATTTTCTGTAGAAGATTTCGGGTTCCAGGCTACCAGATATTTCCCCTTGTGGTATTGATTATAAACAATTTCACCATCGATAGGGTTACGGTTTACATGCACATTTAACGGACTCATAAACACAGAAACCTGCAGCATTTTCTTTTTAAAATATTCATCGTCTACCGTTTCTTCTATCACAACAACTTTGCCATCTGCCGGCGAAATAATTTGCCCATTGCTGATAGATAATTTACGTACAGGAATCCTAAAAAACGATACTACAAAAAGTACTAATGCAAAGGTGATAACAAAGAATACAATGCAAAGCCAAAGTAATGATGTACCAAAAAACCAAAAGAACAGCATATTTAGAGCAATAAAAATAATGGTTGCCAGCGCAATTGATTTGTAACCTTCTCTGTGTATCGTCATAGAAATTTGTTTTGTTTTGAGTGTGCGAAGTTAACCATTTATCTAACGAAAAGTTGTACATACAACCATACAAATGGCGTAGCAATAAGCAGCGAATCAAACCTGTCTAAAAAGCCACCATGACCAGGCATAAATGAACCACTGTCTTTTATATTTGCCATTCTTTTTATTTTACTTTCTAATAAATCTCCAAGAGTACCAAACACAGCACAAATGGCTGCTATGGCTAACCAATGTTTCAACGGCAGGTAATGAAAAGCATTTATAAAATGAGAAATAATGCCTATCATAATTACGCAAAGTATAGCCCCGCCACACGTGCCTTCCCATGTTTTTTTAGGAGATATTTTTGAGAAAGGAGTTTTGCCAATAAACGAACCAACCAAATATGCCATAGTATCATTTATCCAGATAGATAAAATAATGGCAATTAGTAACAGCGGTGAATAATTATCAAGGCTTAAATCCTCATGATAATTATTTTTGCCCAAGTCAATCATCATCAGTATCGGTATTATAATGTAAGGCATCGAAAGAGCTAAAAGCCCAAAATACTTTGTTGGTTTTATCAGTTTAATAATTTTTCTAAACTCATATAAACAACCTCCCATTATTATTAAAAAGAGTGCTATAAAAGTATAAAAATTTATAAACAGACCCGCAAGCATTACCAATACAAACACAACGGCTGTTAATGCCCTAATTTTAAAAACTTCTTTGTTAAGTGCCACGCTTAGTTGTTTTGGTTATTTGCTATTGCGTTGTATGGATTAGCTTCTGCTATTAATAAATTTTCTTTGGCTTCAATTTTCGCTCTGTTTTTTGCAGAATATTTCTTAAGAATAATAAAAAGTCCT
>JANLVW010000621.1:0-13024 GCA_031364205.1 Ferruginibacter sp. | reverse complement strand
ATTGAAAAATGTTCTTTCTGCGTACAACGTTTACAGGACACTAAGTTAGAAGCAAAAAAGCAACAGGATCCAACACTTGTACGTAATGTAAAAGTGGCTTGTGCTCAGGCTTGTCCGGCAAATGCCATCAGTTTTGGTAATGTAAACGACAAACAAAGTGATGTTTACAAAATAAGAAATGTAGAGCAGGTGAATCGTAATTTTTATGTGTTGGAGCAATTACACGTTTTACCAAATGTTAGTTACCTGGCTAAAGTTAGAAATACAGACAGAGAGGTAAACAATGGCAATGAAAGAGAACATTTAGAAGGAGATAACCACGAAGGAAAAGAAAAGGAAGTGGGACAAAAAGAAGAAAAAGCGGTAGAAGCAGCGCATTAAGGGTATTCAATTTTTTGTGATAGGAATTTTGGAAAATCTGTAAAGAGAATAGCTTTTATTAATGTAGTTCAGTTTTTTAGATAAAGAGGAATAAAGGTAGGCTGTATAAGTGAATGACACAACAATGTTGAAAGTAGCCATTGCCTTCGTTCAAACAAAAAGAATAAAAATAAAAAAGATAAATGTATAAAGATTCAGGTCATAAATCTTGTATCCAATAACAAATTCTAAAAAAACATATGTCATTACTCAAATACGAATCACAACAAAGGGAGCCGCTTGTAGATGGTAATAAAGATTATCACCAGGTAACAGAAGATATAATAAGCCCCATTGAGATGAAACCTGGAAGGCTTTGGTACATAGGTTTCTATATCAGTGTGGCACTACTTATGTTTGGTGTTTACAGTATTTATAGGGAGGTTACTTATGGTATTGGCCAATGGAATCTTAATAAAACAATTGGTTGGGGATGGGATATAACCAACTTCGTTTGGTGGGTTGGTATCGGCCACGCAGGTACACTTATTTCTGCTATTCTTTTATTGTTTAGACAAGGTTGGAGAACAGGTGTAAACCGGGCTGCAGAAGCGATGACAATTTTTGCGGTAATGTGTGCAGGCCAGTTTCCAATATGGCATATGGGTCGGGTATGGATGGCGTTTTTTGTATTGCCTTATCCTAATACACGTGGTCCTTTGTGGGTAAATTTTAATTCTCCGTTATTGTGGGATGTGTTTGCGATATCAACCTATTTCACAGTTTCATTGTTATTCTGGTATTCAGGATTGATGCCTGATTTTGCAACAGTAAGAGACAGGGCAAAGACAAAGTTTCGTAAAATGATGTATGGTATTGCAGCCTTCGGATGGACGGGCAGTACCAAACACTGGCAGCGTTTCGAATCATTATCATTGGTATTGGCGGGTTTAAGTACACCACTTGTACTTTCTGTACATACTATTGTATCTTTTGACTTTGCAACTTCAGTAGTACCGGGTTGGCATACTACAATCTTTCCACCATATTTCGTAGCAGGAGCTATATTTTCGGGTTTTGCAATGGTGCAAACATTGCTTATTATTGTAAGAAAAGTTTTAAACCTACAGGATTATATTACAGTGGGCCATATTGAAGCCATGAATAAAGTAATTGTGCTCACAGGAAGTATAGTTGGAATTGCATACTTAACGGAATTGTTTATTGCATGGTACGGTCAAAATCCATATGAGATACATGCCTTTTTTGAGAACAGGGGAAATATATTTAGTCCTTACGGCTGGAGTTATTATCTGATGATGTTCTGTAACGTTCTTTCTCCACAATTGTTCTGGAGTAAAAAATTAAGAAGAAATATTACGGTTACTTTTTTCATGAGTATAATTGTAAATATTGGTATGTGGTATGAGCGTTTTGTAATTATTGTTACCTCAGTTTACAGAGATTTCTTGCCATCTAGCTGGAGTACATACTATAGCCCAAGTATTTATGAAATTGGTTTTTACCTTGGTACGTTTGGGTTGTTTTTTACCTGCTTCTTTTTCTTCGCTAAGTATTTCCCTGTAATCGCTGTGGCAGAAATTAAATCAATCCTAAAAACAAGTGGTGAAAATTATAAGGTTAAAATGAGTGAAATTGAAAAAGCAGATGCCGAGAAATTTTATATTGAAGAAGTAGAGCATGCACATTAAGCAAATTTGCAAGCGAAAGTGTAAGTAACCTTATAAAGGATAAGAAAATATAATACAAATCTTGAGGGTTTAATTTGAATAACCTTGGGGGTAACCCCGGAAAATAATAATCTATGAGTGGAATTAAAAAATTTGTGGTTGGTTCCTTTGATGATGAAGAGGTGTTGTTTCCTGCGGTAAAAAACGTTAGAAAAGCAGGCTACAAAATTCATGATGTATACACTCCCTTTCCGGTTCATGGTCTAGATCATGCAATGGGTTTAAGAGAAACAAGCATACATACTGCAGGTTTTATTTATGCTGTTATAGGAACTACTACAGCCCTTACATTTATCAGCTGGATTTTTACAAAAGACTGGCCTTTAAATATTGGCGGTAAGCCTCACTTTGCCCTTCCCGCATGGATTCCCATCACATTTGAGCTTACAGTTTTATTTTCAGCAGTTGGTATGGTGCTAACTTTTTGTTACCTGTGCCAATTATCTCCGTTTGTAAAAAAACACCATTTTAGTGCCCGTTCAACTGACGATCATTTTGTAATGGTAATAGAATGTACTGAAAAAACCAATGACAGTGAAGTACAAAGCTTTTTGCAAAGTGCGGGAGCAAAAGATATTAATATTCAGATTGCAGAATCCGGTTGGTGGCTTGGTAGATATGACAAGGAACAAAAACTTTATAGAGAAGAGCTGGGTTACTAACAAACTTAAAATAGAAATTTAAATGGTCGCTTTTGGACCGAAAATGGACAATAAAAACCAATGAAACTACTTACACATATAATACCTGCAACTCTTATTACGGCAGCATTAATTTTTTCTGGTTGTGATAGTAAACGTGTTCCAGGTAAAATTTATATGCCTGATATGACTTACAGCAGAGCATATGAAAGTTTTGCTAAAAGGGACAGTACAAAATTTACAATGGATATGTTTAAGAAAGGTGGCGATTTGATCTTTTTTAACAACGTACCGCCATCAGGAACTATAAAGAGAGGAGAATTATTTCCTTACACATTACCTAATGACAGTAATGGTTATAAAATGAGCAGCACTGTAAAGAACCCTTACGATTCTGTTATAATTACCAAAGCTCAAATGGCAGAAGCAGGCAGATTGTTTAATGTAAATTGTGCAATTTGCCATGGTGCAGGCGGAGTTGCTAATGGACCAATAGCAACAGGTGGATATGTGGGGGGTGTAGCAAACTTAACTGCTGAGGCATACGTGAAAATGGCTGATGGCACTATGTTTCATTCAATTACTTATGGTAAAGGAATAATGGGTAGTTATGCATCTCAGGTAACGAGGGCACAACGTTGGATGATTGTAAAATACATTAGAACACTTCAGCCAAAAGCTGACTCTACATCATCTGCGGTAACAAAAGATACCACAGCAAAAAAGATATAAATAAACAGTAAAGTATATTTAAGTTTTATAAAACAGTATTAGATGAACCACAATAATAAGTTTGAACTACCGGGAAGCTACAAAAAATGGACATGGGGCCTAATCGTTGCAGGGTTGCTTGCTGTTTTATACGGTTTTATAGTGTTTCATCCATTTGCTCATCCTGTACATGCGGAAGGAGGATCACATACTAATGTAAATGGAACAAGGTTTTGGGCTGTATTATTACAAAACAGTGTTTACTGGTTGCTGACTGCAAATGCTGCTATGTTTTTTATATGTATTACAACTTTGGCAATGGGCGGCTGGCAAGTTGCTATGCGCAGAGTACCCGAAGCAATATCAAGTGTAGTTCCGGTATTGGGGTTAATTACTTTTATTATATTGTTGGCAATAGTATTAGGTGGTCGCACAGATATTTATCATTGGTTAGATCCAAATCTTTATGTGAAGGGTACAGGCACATTCGATAAAATTCTTAATGGTAAACATGGCTTTTTAAACCCTACATTTTTTCTAGTATGGTCAGCTGTTTCAATAATATTATGGATTTTATTGGGTCGTAAAATGCGTTCCCTTAGTTTAAAATCTGATGAAACAGGTCCAATGAATCATGCTGAAGCAAAAAGATGGATAGATGTTAATTTTACTTACGCTTCTTATTTTATTGTATTTTTTGGGTTAAGTGTAGCATCAACAGTTCCATGGTTATGGTTAATGAGTATTGATCCACATTGGTATAGTACGATGTACAGCTGGTACACTTTTGCAAGTACATTCGTTTCAGGACTTTCTTTGATTGCGATATTCGTAATATTTTTAAAGAACAGAGGGCAGTTGGAATACGTAACAGAGGAACATTTGCATGATATTGGGAAATTCATGTTTGCATTTTCTGTGTTCTGGGCGTACCTTTGGTTTGATCAATATATGCTTATTTGGTATAGTAACCAACCGGAGGAAACACGTTATTTTATTGACAGAATTGGCACCGCAACAAAAACAGGTCCATATTACGGAATATTCTTTTTTAACCTTGTTGTTAACTTTATGGCTCCACTGTTAATATTGATGAGAAAAAGCTCTAAAAGAAATTGGACTATTGTGACATTTGTTGCTGTATTAATCATATTTGGCCATTGGATAGATTTTTTCCAGATGATAATGCCGGGAACGGTAGGTCCAAATTTTGAGCTTATGCCGTTTGAATTTGGGATTGCGTGTCTATTTATTGGTGTAATAATGTGGGGAGTTGGAGGCTATTTAACCAAGCATTCTCTAGTTGCGAAAAATCATCCTTTTTTAAAGGAAAGTATGATACATCACACATAGAACATTCGTACGTTAGTATGCAAAAACAGAAAAGGTTTTTAATAAGAAGAGGTTTTGATTATTAGAAAAAATGACGGCTGAAATATAATGTTTTACCGTAAAAAATAAAGTACAAAATGAAAGAATTATTTTTATTGGCAATCGTTATAATGGTCTTTGTGGTCATATTTCAAATTGCAAAAGCGAGCGAATACGTTAGTGTATTAAAAGGAGAAGAAAAGACACGCAAACAGAATAATAAAATAAATGGATTTTTATTAATAGCTTTTTTAATTTTTGGATTAATAGGAGTTTATGTTTGTAATGAATGGTTTTTTCATAAAACGCTTTTTCCACAAGGTTCTGCCTCAGTAGAGGGTGAAAAAATAGATTTTATGTTATACCTAACCATCGGAGTAACAGGATTCATTTTTATAATTACACAGATATTGCTTTTTTGGTTTGCATTTAAATATCAGGAAAAAGAAGGTAAAAAAGCTTTCTTCTTCCCCCACAATACAAAACTGGAATTGCTTTGGACGACAGTGCCGGCTATCTTTTTAACCATACTTGTAGTGTTTGGTTTAATAAACTGGTTTAAAATTACCGGTACACCTCCCGATAATGCAATTGTAGTAGAAATTACAGGTCACCAGTTTGCATGGGAAATGAGATATCCTGGTAAAGATGGTATCCTAGGCAAGAAAAATTATAGGTTATACAACAAGCCTTCAGGAAATACATTAGGTGTAGATTTTGAAGATATCAATAGTTTAGATGACATTCATACCCAGCAAATGCACTTGCCTGTTGGTATTCCAGTAAAATTGGTTATTGGCGCACAGGATGTAATACACGATGTGGGCTTGGTACATTTTAGAATGAAAATGGATGCGGTACCTGGTATACCAACTACTTTATGGTTTACGCCAAAGTATACCACAGAAGAAATGAAAGTACGTACAGGAAATCCAAACTTTACTTTTGAAATTAGTTGTGATCAGATATGTGGTGCAGGACATTTTTCAATGAGGGGAATAATTGTAGTAGAAAAACCCGACGAATACAAAAAATGGATTGCAGATCAAAAGCCGGAGTATTATACTTTGTTTCCGGATAAAGACCCAAATAAAATCGATTCTACAAAAACACTCGCAGCAATATTACCTGGTAAATAAAAAACATTAAAGAAAAAAAATAAACAATGAGCAACGTCATAACATTAAATGAGGCAGCGGTTCAGCAGGATTTTCAACAAGATGTACATCTTGATCATCATCATAAGGAAACGTTTATTTCAAAATACGTTTTTAGTTTAGATCATAAAACAATATCTAAACAGTTTTTGGTTACAGGAATTATCTGGGCAATTGTTGGAGGGTTGTTCTCCGTTATTTTCAGGTTACAACTTGGTTTTCCAAATAGTACTTTTCCTTGGCTGGAAGATTTGCTAGGGCATTGGGCAAAAGGTGGTAAAATTCAACCTGAATTTTATTATGCACTCGTAACTATGCACGGAACAATTCTTGTGTTCTTTGTATTAACTGCAGGTTTGAGCGGAACCTTTTCTAATTTTCTTATACCATTGCAAATTGGTGCTAGAGATATGGCTTCACCACTTTTAAATTGTATGAGCTATTGGTTCTTTTTTGGAGCATCAGTTGTAATGATGTCTTCATTGTTTGTACAAACAGGACCTGCAAGTGGAGGCTGGACAATCTATCCGCCGTTAAGTGCATTGGGTGATGCTTCTGCAGGTAGTAAAATCGGTATGGATCTTTGGTTGGTAAGTATGGCATTGTTTATAGTGTCTTCACTTTTAGGAGGCTTAAATTATATCACTACTGTTTTAAACATGCGCACAAAAGGTATGAGCATGACAAGAATGCCATTAACGATTTGGGCATTTTTCTTTACCGCTGTATTGGGTGTGCTTTCTTTCCCTGTATTATTATCAGGCGCAATTTTATTATTATTCGATAGAAATTTAGGAACCAGTTTCTTCTTAAGTGATATTGTTGTTGCAGGTAAAGTATTACCAAACGAAGGTGGAAGTGCAATCTTATTCCAGCATTTATTCTGGTTCTTAGGTCACCCCGAAGTGTATATTATATTATTACCGGCAATGGGTATGTCGTCAGAGATTTTATCAGTCAACAGCCGTAAGCCGATATTTGGTTATATGGCAATGGTTGGTTCTTTGTTCGCTATTACTATACTTGCTTTCCTTGTATGGGCGCATCATATGTTTGTAACAGGTTTAAATCCTTTCTTAGGAGCGTTCTTCGTTTTGCTTACACTATTAATCGCTGTTCCATCTGCTATTAAAGTATTTAACTGGCTTACTACTTTATGGAGAGGAAATATCCGTTTTACACCGGCTATGTTGTTTGCTATCGGTTTTGTTAGTTTGTTTATCAGTGGTGGACTTACAGGTATCTTTCTTGGAAATTCTGCATTGGATATCCACTTACATGATACTTATTTTGTAATTGCCCACTTTCATATAGTAATGGGTGTGGCTTCTTTCTTCGGATTATTTGCGGGTGTATATCACTGGTTTCCTAAAATGTTTGGAAGGTTTATGAACAATACACTTTCATATATACACTTTTGGTTAACTATTGTTGGTGCATATCTGATTTTCTGGCCAATGCACTATGAAGGGCTTGCAGGTATGCCAAGGAGATATTATGATTTTTCCAACTGGGAATCCTTTAAAATGTTTGGCGGGTTAAATGAATTTATAAGCATTGTTTCAATGGTGGTATTTGCTGCACAGCTTTTGTTTGTAATTAACTTTTTTTACAGTATTTGGAAAGGTAGAAAAGTTACAACTATGAACCCATGGGATGCAAATACTCTGGAATGGACTACTCCAATAAGACCTGGTCACGGTAACTGGGTCGGCGAAATACCTGAGGTACACAGATGGCCGTATGATTATGCAAAAGAAGGAAAAGACGGGAAAGACTTTATTATGCAAAATGTACCTGTTGGAGAGGATGAAGAAAAGCATTAATATTTTTATTATTTGCTGATGTGCTAAATTGCTAATTACAAAAGGCTATTCAGTCTCATGATGAACAAAATAGAAAATATAGGAATATCAGGTTCTAAGTCTTTTGCATTGGCTAGCAAGGTTAAAGATTATTTTCAACTCATAAAGTTTACATTAAGCTTTATGGTGGTTTTTAGCACAGTAGTGAGTTTTTTAATAGCACCTTACGAGCACGTTTACACTAGGCACCCGTTGCTATCAGTTCTTTTACTTTTTGTGGCAGGTCTTTTTATAACAGGTTCTGCCAATACCATTAATCAGGTTTTGGAAAAAGATACCGACGCCATGATGCTCAGAACTGCAAAGCGACCTATTGCAAGTGGAAGAATGAGTGTAAACGAAGGTTATATTTTTGCAATTATCACCGGTCTTCTGGGAGTTGCGATGATGTGGTATTTTTTTAACCTTAATAGTGCATTGGTTGGTTTGGCAAGTTTATTTATTTATGGTTTTGTCTACACGCCTCTAAAAAAAATAAATTCTATAGCAGTGTTGGTGGGAGCTATACCAGGAGCTTTGCCTTGTCTGATAGGGTGGGTAGCAGCAACAGACAACTTTGAAACCGGTGGGTGGATTTTGTTTGCAATACAATTTATCTGGCAATTTCCCCATTTTTGGGCAATAGCCTGGCTAGCGCATGAAGATTACAGCAAAGCAGGTTTTAAATTATTGCCAAGCGACAAAGGCCCAACAAAGTTTACAGCATTGCAAACAATAATGTACAGCGCAATGATGATCCCAATAGGAATTTTGCCTTTTGTTTATGGATTATGCGGGATAACAAGTATGTGGATATTGCTTGGATGTAATTTGTGGATGCTATACATGAGTGTGCTGTTATTTCTTAAAATGGATAAAGCATCTGCCCGAAAAGTAATGTTTAGCTCTTATTTTTATTTAATGGTAGTTTTTTTAAGTCTTTGGGCAGATAAAATAATAAGATAGATACATAATCTAATGTAAGGCCTTGGTAATGTAAATTAGAAAAAGCGTTTAGGCTTGAATTTTAAAATAAATTCAATATGAATACCGTGGCGATAGAAAAAAAATCGACAAAAATACACCCCCATAAATTTACGTTATGGGTTGGTATTGGTAGTATTTTAATGATGTTTGCAGGGTTAACAAGTGCTTATATTGTTAAAAGAAACCAGGCAAACTGGCAAACATTTGATTTGCCGATAGCATTTTGGTACAGTACCGCTGTTATTGTTGTAAGCAGTTTTACACTAATGCTGGCTGTAAGCTCTTTTAAAAAACGTATTATGAGTCGTTACAGATTACTAATGGGCGTTACGCTTTTATTGGGGTCTGTGTTTATTGTTTTACAAATCGTAGGTTTTCAGCAATTGTGGGGCTTAGGCATCACATTACAAGGCAACGTTTCTTATTCATTTCTGTACGTAATTGTAGGCTTGCACGCAGTACACGTAGTGGGAGGGGTTGTAGCATTAATAGTAATGTGTTTGCAGGCATTTAGAAGTAATGTTAGAAATTATAGTATAATTCCTGTTGAACTAATGAATACTTACTGGCATTTTGTGGATATTTTATGGATTTATTTATTAATTTTTTTACTGATGATTAAGTAAACTGTAACAGTAGAAAGTTTTAAAACTGTGGATTTTTATTGTAATAAAACTGGGGTTAGAAAAATAAAGAGTATTAATTTTGAATAGTTGTAAGAGTAACCTAATCTGATTACTTTTTCTAAATACTAAAACTATTATGTCGACAACAGCAATACCTGCAGGAACAAAATGGTGGAACGGTGGCAGAAGCCCGTTCAACGCCAGTTATGGAAAAGTAATGATGTGGTACTTTTTAATGAGCGATGCTTTTACATTTGGTGCGTTTCTTATAAGTTACGGTACCATTCGTTTTAGCGTTAATGATTGGGCAGACCCCAATAAAGTTTTCAACTCATTTCCTTTTGCCGGTCATGCTAATCTTCCACTTGCTTTTGTGAGTTTAATGACATTTATTTTGATCTTTAGTTCTGTTACAATGGTACTGGCAGTGCACGAAGGGCACAACATGAACAGAAAGGGTGTAGAAAAATATATGATTCTCACTATTATTGGAGGTGCGGCATTTTTGAGTTGCCAAGCTTGGGAATGGACGCATTTACTTACAGGCGAACACATAACGTTATTAAATGATGGTACATTGTCTGTTTTACCAACAACAGCGAGTTCCAACCCCTGGGGGTCAGCTTTAGAACACAGTACAATGTTGGCAGCCTTACAAAAAACGCCCCACGATCAATTGGCAAATATCGCTTCAACCATACATCATACGGGAGCTGAAACTGTGCACAATACTTATGCGATGTCAGATCCTGAACTGATGAACATGATCAGTACTTCTGAAATTCATGCAAATCATCTAGGTCGTCCGGCATTTGGAAGTTACTTTTTTGGTATCACCGGTTTCCATGGCTTTCATGTTTTAAGTGGTGTTGTGATAAACATCGTCATGTACACGAAAACTAAGTTGGGGCATTTTGACCAGAGAGGTCATTACGAGATGATAGAAAAGGCAGGATTGTACTGGCATTTTGTAGATCTTGTTTGGGTTTTTGTATTCCTCTGTTTTTATCTGGTATAAAGTAATAATTACCTATAATTGGTCATTAAAAATTGAAAATATTTCAAAAATAGTTAAGTTTTGGTCTTGATACTAACATCTAAATTATGAGTCAACATACAATATCACCTGAAATTACACACGAGTCAGATCATTCTGAAGGAACCGGAAGAATCTGGAAAATATTTTGGGTACTTTCTCTGCTTACCTTCATTGAATTAGCTTTAGGATATTTCCTTTATTTTAAAGGAGCCGATATGGCGCATTTTGCAATCTTGGGTACCAAAATGGTAATAGGTGCTTTAACACTTTTAAAAGCATATTATATTGTCTCTGTATTTATGCATTTGGGCGACGAAGTTAGAAATATGATTATGACCATAACAGTGCCCTTAGTACTTTTTATATGGTTCATAATAGCATTTTTGTTTGACGGTAACAGTTGGAAAAACTTGCGTAATACAAACGCAGGTAGTAAGCCCAATATTGAAAAAATTCAGACTGCCCCAATTAAAGAAGGATCTCGAAAATAAAATGTAATAGTTTAAAATAGCCATCACAAAAATGATGGCTTTTTTTCGTATTTAAGGGTGAAAAAAAGCAGCAAGAATCTACCTTTACTAACATTCTAAACTGTAAGAAATTCTTTTAAATATATACTGTGAATAAAAAAGCCACACTTGCGCTACTACTTGCAATAATGCTGCCGATGACAGGATATTGGCTTGTAAAATATTTTAGTAAAGATGCAGTGCACATGCCCAAAAGATATTTTTTTGATGATGTTGCTGAAACCTCAAAAAACGGAAAATATGTTACCGATACTGTATGGCACCGTGTAAAAAATATAAATTTTACAAACCAACTGGGTAAAAAAGTTTCGTTAGATGATTTGCACGGAAAAATAATTGTAGTAAATTTTTTCTTTACACACTGTCCATCTATATGCCCGGGTTTGTCTCGTAACATGAAACGCTTACAAGACTCGTATGTAAAAAATGACAGTATTGTGCAGTTTTTATCTGTTAGTATTGATCCTGTAAGAGATACAGTTGCCCGCCTTAGGGCCTATGCTGATAGATTCAATGCTAACCATGACAGCTGGTGGTTTGTAACCGGAGATAAAAAAGAAATTTATGATTTTGCTATAAAAGAAATGAAAGCAAATGTCGCAGATGTTGGAGCTGATACCGCTTTCCCACACACTGAGAATTTCTTTTTACTTGATACTAGCCGAATAATACGTGGCTGGTACAATGGTTTTGATACAGTAAAACTGGCACAGCTTGCAAAAGACATTCCTACAATTATGCTGGAGAGAGATAAAAAAGCACCTTCTGTATTTAGAGATTTTATACCAATACTACCGGTTATTTTTGTAGGTATTGCACTTGTTATTATATTAATGGCATTCCTTAACCGAAATAAAAAATTAAAACCACAATATTAATGCTACAACCATCGCTTGAAAAAAATGACCGCAAAGCCAAAATTTTGATCTGGACTGTTTCCATAGTGGTCTTTGTAGCTGTTATAATTTTAAGTAAAGTAAAACTGGTTTTAAACCTTCCTTTTAATGTGCATGTATTTGCTACATTTAACGCAGTAGTTAATTCAATGGTTGCTTTTTTATTGATTGCAGGCCTTATTACAGCAAAAAGTAAGAAGTATGTAATTCATAAAAAAATTATGCTTTCTGCTATTACCCTTTCAGTATTTTTCTTACTCAGTTATATTTGTCATCATCTGCTTGCAGGAGAAACAAAGTATGGCGATTTAAATCATGATGGGGTACTTAGCATAAATGAAACCGCCATGGCAGGCAGTTCAAGAGTTTTTTACTATATATTATTGGTGACTCATATTCCTTTGGCGGCAATCATTCTTCCTTTTATACTATTTACTGCTTACCGTGCACTTACGGGCGAATATGAAAAGCACCGTAAACTTGTGCGAATTACATGGCCGGTTTGGTTTTTTGTTGCAGTTAGTGGTGTGGTGGTTTATTTAATGATAAGTCCATATTACAACTAAGAGAATGGGTTTTTAATTTTCCCTATGCTTTTACCACTGCTATCTTATTTTTTCCAAGATAAGATATGAGAACTTCTATTTTATCGCCAACATGTAAATCTTCTTCAAAATCAATTTTTCCTTGTATTTTATTACCAATAACATTCACATAAATACTGTGAGGAGATACTTTAAAAACCTCTGCTGTTAAAGCTGTTTTTGTCTTAAATAATTTTACTGCCTGCTCAAACTCAGGTATGTATTTGTTGTTAAATAACGATGCAAATATTTTTTCTTTGCGTTCAATATTTTCTAATGAAAAAAAAACCTGTTCGTTTAAATCAAGTTCTTCGGGTATAATTTGCCAGGGTGAAAATGGTACAGGAAAGAATAGATAACTGTCAATTTCTTTTACAAAATATTTATCATCAACCATTTTTAAATAACCTATGAATTTATTTGTAAGCAGGCTCTTATTTATCAGTACATCTAATGTATTGTTATATAAAAATTCTACGCTTGTAGCCATCATCCTATCGCCACGGTCAGATAATTTAACCACAAAA
>JANLVW010000589.1:0-2365 GCA_031364205.1 Ferruginibacter sp. | reverse complement strand
ACCCTAAAAAGTATCTGTACTCTGCATTTTTAGGATTTAGTCTTACCTGATTGGTTAAAATTCTAAAGGCTTTGGAATAGTCGGCTGTGTCTTTTTTAGTTTGCAGTTTAAACTCATATTTTCCACTGTCAACTATAATTGACTCAACGGTTTTTGTCACCTGTGAAAAACAAAGGGTCGAAATAAAAAGGGAGATTATTGAAATTAAGGTTCTCATAAAATTATCGCTAACGGGTACCCGCTTGCCATTGTTAAGTATTTCAAGTTTCGCCAGCCCAAACTTGTAGCTCAATAACGAACGAATACATAAGATAAAAACAAAAGCTGAACAAAGAATTTCAAGCCCGAACAAAACCACAATAATGTAATGCTGCTGACTGCTCCAGCCTCCCTCTCCAATATCGCCAGACGGTTTGTTGGCAGGGGTTATCCTCATTCAGCGAGTATTTGTTCTAGTGTTCTCAATTGTATCTCAGAAGCTTTTACAAGTCCTACTGTTTTATGTCTGCTAAGTTGTGGGTCTGTTATCTTCGATAGTTCAATTGCTGTCTTCGCAAATTCTTTTGCTTCTGCTTTATTGTTTATTACGTCACTAAGTTGTGCTCTAAGTTCAGTATAATAAAATTTACTATCGTTGAAAGTCAAGTCTGAAATGGGATAAGAAGTTACAAGCTGATAAGCTTCTCCAAATTTGTCTCTTTGATTACTTTTTAAAATTGTTTCAGCTAATTTCAAATCAGCCATAGCACTTGTTCCACTACGAGACGTTTTGTCCTGATAATGTTTTGTCACAACACGAAAAAATTGTTCTGCTTTTTCATAATCTTTTCGTGCCAAATAAAAGTCCCCAAGTTGTTCCTGTCCAAATATTACACTAAATTCTTCTGATGGAAAATCTTTAATAAGTCGTTCCATTAAATTTAGTCCAACGAGTTCATTTTTCTCATCTGAACTGTCAAGTAAATAACCCGCTTGAATTCTTAGATATTGTGCTTTATTAAATAAACCTTTGGAACGTTTAAGTTGTGCTTCGAAGTCTGCCTCAATTTTATTGTCCCATGATTTGTGTCTGTACCAATCGTCGTTTGCCATAGTTTGATATGTCACGAAATATTTGCTATCAATGATTAGGGCTTGGCGTTGTTGGGATATTTAAAAAACCGCAGCCCACAACTGAAGCCCAATATTTTTTAAAAGTTGAAGATATGAACTAAAGGTAAAATACTAACATCCCGCCGAAATCGAAGCTGATAGCCAACATCTCGCTCTTATATCGCCAAATCCCTCCTCCTATGTTTACAATTCAATAAATTAATAACAGCATTTATCCATTTTATTTTGAAAGAATAGGGGGGCAGAACACTAAGTTTACTTTTTAAATCTTGCATGAGAAACAATGTTCTCCAGTTCATAGCCAATGGCTTTATCTAAATAAGCATAGCAGATTCCAAAATCAAATCCTTTGTAGTATTTACTATACAAAAGCATTTTCATGGTCATAGATGATGTAATTCGGATTGTCATTTCAAACCTATCTAACATTAAACCGTCAACATTAGAAAGTGTCGTAGCAGTGTCAATGTTTTTAGAACCAACTTTATCTACAAATGAAGCATAAAGAATATTTTTAACGCCATTATTATCTTTTTGCCAGCCATTCTTACTTAATTCTTTATATGGAGTTACAGTAATATTCATATAGTTAAATTGACCTTGTTTTATGCTTAATAAGGTTCTAGTGGATGATGCATCAATCGGAAAGTTACTCGCATCTTCGATAAGCCTTTTACCTTTTATACGCAACTTTTCATCTTCGAATGATTCAACTGTCAGAAATTTAGAAGGAACCATTATTGACATCCCAACCTCTTTAAAGAAGTATGAGGTTGTGTCTGTCTGCGAGAATGCACAATTTAATAGAAATAGAGCTTTTACAAGCAGAAGAAAATGTTTCATAAAATTGGGTTTATATATGTATCTACGCTATAATTAAATATACTTCAAGACTCCTAACCTCGAAACAAATGTTGATGGTACTTCATTTCAGCCCATTTTAGCCTAGCCTAAGTGAGCGGGAGATTTGAATATGGCAATCTTCAGTCAAAATATTTAGTTATAGTTTTTTAAACAATAAGAAAATATCGCTTTTTTCAGGCTGGTTCAGTGAATGACGATAATTCAATTTTATTGTATCACTCTTAAATTTATATTCAAGGAAGAACCATACTCTGGTACTTCCATTTCCAAGTTCATTGATGTATTCTTTTAATTCCATGTTTTGTTTAGGATTGTAATTTAGAGTCATTACAAAGCATCGAACATTACTCGCTATTTCATCTCTGAATGTTTTTCGAAGGTGAGCATT
>JANLVW010000566.1:0-9921 GCA_031364205.1 Ferruginibacter sp. | reverse complement strand
ACTCAAATCAATATGCCCGCTTACAAAATCTGCATGAAAATGCGTTTCAAAAATATATTTTATTGTAGCCTTTCTTTCTTTTGCCATCAAAATGTATTCTTCAATATCTCTCAATGGATCAATAATTGCCGCTTCTCCGTTACTTTCAATATAATAAGCAGCTTCGCTTAGGCAGTTTGTATAAAGTTGTTTTATGTACATAATCTAGAATATTAAAAGTATACCACAATTTACGAAATAAAAAAAGCGGATGAGTTTATCATCCGCTTTAAAATACTGTTGTTTTATTATCAAGCAACTAAATCATCAACAAGGGTCGTTATTTCATCAATACGCTTATAATTAACCGTATAATAAATAAACTTACCATCACGTTGTGTACTTACAATACCTGCTCTCCGTAATATAGCAAGATGTTGAGATGCTACAGATTGCTCCAGTCTCATACGGACATAGATTTCTGTAACAGTAATCTTCTTTTCTGTTTCTACAAGAGTAAGAATTTGTTGTCTTAATTTGTGGTTAAGTGCTCTTAAAACCAGAGCTGCTTTTTTTAAATTGTGATAATTAATTTTGAGTACATTATCAGTGGATTCTAATGCAGATTTAACCTGCTCATCGGTTTGAGTTGCAATCATAACAAAGGGGGATTTTAAAATATTTAAACAATTTTACCTTTGCAAATATAAGATTTACTGTGCATCTGATTTTATTCAATTATGTTAAAAATAAAAGTCATATAAATTAAACCGCATTGTAAAATTCTTTTGCATAAAGTGGGGCTGCTGCTGCAAGGGAAGCAAATTTTTTTTCCATAAATTTTTTGTAAGATAAAATATTGATTGAGTTATAAATATCTTTAATATCAGCAAATACTGCATGTTTGTTTGTGGCTATATTTTTATATTTCTCCATCCCATTTCCGAAAAACAGAATTTTATTATTGGCAAGTTCCCGCTCACAAAATTGCTCATTTATAACAACGGCATAAGCTACCTTAATTTCTTCCAGCTCGTTGTTGAATAGGGCTGTGTAAACCTCCATGCGGCGTGCATCTATCATGGGACAATAATAAAACGATTTTTCGGAATAATGTATTTGCATACTGTGTGCCATAGCTTGCAGTGTGCCAATTGTAATTAATGGTTTATTTAATGCATAACAAAAACCCTTGGCAGCGGCAAGACCAACCCGCAAGCCTGTGTATGAACCAGGACCAATGGTACAACCTATCGCATCTACTTCATCAAACGATATCTGTAGATCATTTGTAAGTTTTTGTACAGCAATGTGTAAAAAAGATGCATGTTGTTTTTGCAAATCGTTTACAAAATGCTGTAATATTATTCCATTTTTTGCAATACTTACAGAGGCAGTTTCAAGGGAACTGTCAATATTTATAATTGTAGCCATTATATATTTTTATTAGCTGCGGCTAATCCTGCCGATGGCAAAAATCTTTCATCATTTAAGGAGAGTTTTTGAAGCAATGCATATACATGCTGCACTCCAATTTCGTTGGCCCATTCAAACGGACCGTATGGATAATTAGTACCAAGTTTCATAGCAATATCAATATCCGCTTCTGTACTTACTGCTTCATCTTTTGCGTGATAAGCCTCATTAATAATCATGGCAATAATTCTTGCACTTACAAACCCGGCTTCATCCGGCACAGTAATGTATTTTTTATTTAATTGTTGTAATACTTCAGCAGCCTCAATGCTTACTTCCCCTGCTATTTCCCATAGGTCTTTTTCTAAAAATCCCGCCCACGCATTTATTCTTATTATATTTTTATTGTGATGATTTTCTGTAATGGTTATGGTTACACTGTTTATGAAAACAGGCTTTGTAATGCTGCTGTAATCCTCTCCTGCATTATCTCTCATGTCAAAATAGGCGTCAGCATTTTTATGTAAAAAAAAAGCGTCTGATGTGTGTGTAAATTTCCATTTAATATTCTTTCCTAAAGTTTGTAAAAAAACATAATCTCCCTCATTGGCTAAAACTACAATTTCCATTATAACATTTTCAGCAAAAATACGTGCTATAAAGTGGATATATTTGCCGAATAAAAAATATATTCATTATGGATAAAGTAATAATCAAAACTGATTTGGCACCTGCTCCCATTGGCCCTTATAACCAGGCGGTAAAAGCCGGTAACATGCTTTTTGCATCAGGGCAAATAGCGCTCAATCCTACAACAGGCGAGCTGGTTAATGCAAACATTGCAGAAGAAACAAACCAGGTAATGAGTAACATTGCGGCGATATTAAAGGAAGCCGGTGCAGGTTTTAATAATATCGTTAAGACTACTATTTTTTTAAGTGATATGAGTTTATTTGCGGAAGTAAATGAAATTTATGGCAGCTATTTTACCGGAGATTATCCTGCTAGGGAAACGGTTGCAGTTAAAGGTCTCCCTAAAAATGTCAACATAGAAATAAGCGTAACAGCGTTTTTATAACAATGATTTTAATTACTGCAAAAGTTCATCCCTATTTAATTGAAACCTTTCAAAAACATGGGAATAATGTTATTTATGAACCTGAAATTTCATACACCGAATTGTTATTGCTTGTAAAAGAAGCAAAAGGACTGGTTGTAACTACACGTTTAAACATTGACAAGGCTGTAATAGATGCTGCATCTTCTTTGCAATGGATTGGTCGTCTTGGTAGCGGCATGGAATTGATTGATACTGATTATGCAGCAACAAAAAATGTTACTTGCCTAAGCAGCCCCGAAGGCAACAGAAATGCCGTTGGCGAACATGCCCTTGGTATGTTGCTGAACCTTGCAAATAAAATTGCGAAAAGCAGTGGCGAAATAAAAGAAGGTAAATGGGTGAGGGATGAAAACAGGGGAATAGAAATATCGGGTAAAACAGTTGGAATAATTGGCTATGGAAATACAGGTGAGGCCTTTGCAAAAGTACTTTCAGGTTTTGATGTGACCATGTTGGGGTATGATATTAATAAAACTGGTTTCGGTGGTAAGTTTATTCGGGAAGCTGATCTGGAACAGATTTGCAGGTACGCAAATGTTATCAGTTTTCATGTTCCTTTAAGCGACGAGACAAAACATATGGCCAACGAAGCTTTCTTTGATAAGCTCAAAAACAAACCATTTATCATCAATACATCCCGGGGTAATGTCGTTGAAACTACGGCCTTAATTAATGCTATACAAAATGGTAAAATTAAAGGTGCAGCCTTGGATGTGCTGGAAAATGAAAAGCTGGAAACCCTTTCGGAAATTGAGAAACTACAGCTGAATTTTCTTTTAAACCAGGATAATGTGCTTATTACACCCCATATTGCCGGCTACAGCAACGAGGCATTTTTAAAAATGAGCGAGGTGCTTTTAACCAAACTTTTACAGCTTAAACTTTTCTAATAATAGCCTCATATCTAAAAGACTTTTACTTATATTTGCGTACCTACAACGCTCCAGCAAAATGGAGCGTTGTATTTTTTTTAGTAAAACGCAAACCGTTTTTTATGTCAGATACAAATTATGTAACACAGGAAAATTTTGATAGAATACAGGTAGAGCTGCATCGTATGAAAAGTGTTGACAGACCTGCAGCAAGTGCAGCCATTGCTGAAGCAAGAGAAAAAGGTGACCTTAAAGAAAATGCTGAATATGATGCCGCAAAAGAAGCACAGGGTTTGTTAGAGGCAAGAATAAACAATTTGGAAGGAGTCATTTCTACTGCGAGAATACTGGATGAAAGCACAATAGATACAAGCCGTGTAAGTATCCTAACCAAAGTAACCCTAATGAATTTAGGTACAAAAAAAACCGTGACCTACCAGATCGTTTCTGAAAACGAAGCAGATTTAAAACTGGGTAAAATATCAGTAACATCACCAATTGGTAAAGGGTTGCTTGGAAAAGTTAAAGGAGATATTACAGAGGTAATTGTGCCGTCTGGAGTTTTAAAATTTGAAGTAAAAGAAATTTCTATTTAAAAGGATTTATTTAATTTACAACCTGTTCCATTTATGCGAACGGGTTTTTTTATTTCTCAAATAACTAAAATCAAATGACTATATTTTCTAAAATAATTTCGGGGGAAATACCTTCTTATAAAATAAAAGAAGATGAAAACTTTATCGCTTTTTTAGATCTATTTCCGTTGGTTAAAGGGCACGTATTGGTTGTACCCAAAATAGAAGTTGACAAACTTTTTGATTTATCAAATAACATACTTTCAGAGATGATGGTATTTGCCAAACCAATTGCTCATGCAATTGAGCAGACCTTTAATTGCAGACGTTGTGGTCTCTCAGCTGTAGGGCTTGAAGTGCCACATGCACACCTTCATCTTGTTCCCATTAACACGGCAAATGATTTAAATTTTACAAGAACCAAAATGTCTTTTACAAAAGACGAAATGATCGACATTCAGCAACAACTTCTTAATAATTTAAAAAGCTAAGCACTCAAAAAAATCTGTGTAAATTTTCTAAATCTGTGAGCCAAAAAATCTTTTAAATCTGTGAGCTCGACATTCAACCTTGCTTCACTCTTTTTGGATTAGCTGCTATAAAACTCTTCCAGTTATTCTTGCCTCCACCTGCGCCAGCTAGCAAACTACTCTGCTGAAAATGATGGCAAAGTGCAACTGCCAACGCATCCGATGCATCAAGTGCAGTATGTTCTCCTTCAAATTTTAAGATAGATTGCAGCATCTTTAAAACCTGCAATTTATCTGCATTGCCATTGCCGGTAATAGACTGCTTTACCTTTTTTGGGGAGTATTCAGTTACAGATAAACCCGCCTGCATAGCTGCTGCAATAGCTACGCCCTGTGCTCGCCCAAGCTTAAGCATACTCTGAACATTCTTACCAAAAAAAGGAGCTTCAATAGCAAAGCAGGTAGGTTTATGTTCAAGTATAATTGCTGCAACAGTGCTGTGTATTTTTTCTAAACGTTCATATGCATCCTGCTTGGCAGATAATTTTAAAATACCCATATCCAGCAGCGATACTGTTTTGTCTTTCACTTTTATAATACCGTATCCCATCACAATTGTACCGGGATCTATTCCTAAAATAATTTTTGTTGTCTTTTGCAATACGGACGCTATTTTTACTAAAACTTATATCTGCGCAAAAGTATCAAAATATTATTCAACTGGTTTCTTGGTCCTTTAATCTTCTTGTTTCTTAGCTGGAGTTTATACAAACAGGTTGCACAGCAGCCTGATCTTGCAAACAGATGGATACAGATAAAAAGCAGTTTTCAAAATCCTGCATTGTGGTTTGCATTTTTGTTGATGTTATTAAACTGGGGTCTGGAAGCGTTTAAATGGCAATTACTTCTTGGTCCTTTAGAAAGGCTGTCTTTTACAAATGCTTTTAAAAGTGTGCTGGCTGGTTGTAGTATTACCATGCTTACTCCAAACCGTGTTGGCGAATATGGGGGTCGCATTTTATACGTAAAAGAAGAAAACCGGTTAAGTGCAATACCCTTAACGATTTTAGGAAGTGTAAGTCAGCTTTTTATAACAGTTCTTATGGGTACACTCGGGCTTATTTATTTAAAATACTTCAGTCCGGATGCGCAACTTTTTAATTCTTTACCTGCATATACAGAAGATATTTTATTGTACATAAGTACATCTGCTGCTGTTTTTTTAATACTTATTTATTTACGTGTTGGCTTGTTGGTAAGGTTATTAAAAAATATAAAATGGCTAAAAAATATACTTGCACACATTGTGCTGTTAAATACATTTTCACGTAAACAATTGTTAAGAATTCTATTTTTATCTTTTTTACGGTACATGGTATTTATTTTGCAATTTATCATCCTCCTGCAAATAATGCAGGTACAGATAAGTTTTTTTACATGCTTTAGGTCACTAACTATTTTTTATCTGGTAATGGCAGTTGCGCCAACCATCGGTTTTACTGAGTTGCCTTTAAGAGCTGCCGCCAGTTTGGAAATATTGCAGATATACAGCAATAATCTAATCGGTATTCAGGCTGCGTCTTTGGGCATTTGGATAATTAATTTAGTAATACCTGCAATAATAGGAAGCTTGCTGATTTTTGGGATTAAAATATTAAAAGACAAATGAAAAACTTTACTAAATTATTTTATTGCTTATTGGTTTTTGTATTATCTACATCTTTTTCATTTGCGCAAAAGGGAGATTTCTGTGGAGTAAAAAACTCCGCTTTTTTGCCTGGTGAAAAGATTGTTATGAAAGTGTATTACAACGCCATGGGCGCATACATTGGTGCCGGCGAGGCAAGTTTTACGACAGCTTTGGAACGCTTTAATGGCAAACCGGTTTATCATTGCGTAGGCGAAGGCAAAACATATTCTTTCTTCGATAATTTTTTTAAGGTTAGAGACCGCTATGAAAGTTATGTTGATACAGCTACCATGTCTCCAATAAAATTTATAAGAAATGTGGAAGAAGGTAAAATAAAAATTTATAACAATGTTACTTTTAACCAGGTATCCAATAATGCTGTAAGCACAAAAGGTGTGTTTAAAATTTCTGATTGTATGCAGGATGTGGTAAGTGCTATGTATTACGCAAGAAATATTAATTGGAATAAATACAAACCGGGAGATAAAATTCCTTTTGATATGTTTTTAGATGATGAAGTGTTTCATCTCTATATTCGTTACATGGGTAAAGAAAAAATAAAGACACAATATGGTAGATTTAATGCCATAAAGTTTAAGCCATTGCTTGTAAAAGGAACCATGTTTGAAGGTGGCGAAAAAATGACTGCCTGGGTAAGTGATGATCCAAATCATATTATTCTTAGGGTAGAAAGCCCAATTTCTGTAGGCAGTGTAAAAATAGATATGATGGGCTATTCAGGTCTTAGATATCCATTAGCTTCATTGGTATCAGTTAGGTAAAATAATTTTTTGGGGCTGTGGTCAGCTACACTTTGTTCAACATTTGTTGCGGCTATTCGTTATAATCTTTTTTTGTTTTGTCCTCCAGAGCTTGTCGAAGGACAGGCAAAACAAAAAAAGTATTTCCACTTCTATCCGCCAGCCCTTCAGCATTTTATCTTTTTTCAACTTTTTTTGAACCGGAAATGTGTTTTTAAATATGCGATGCAATATGTTTTATATTGTCTGAGGTTTAGTTTAAGTTGCTTTTTGTATATTAGTGAATAGACTAACACAATATGCAAACGCTACATCAATATACCGCAACAATAAAGTGGAAAGGAAACAAGGGCACAGGAACAGACAACTATAGAAATTATGAGAGAAGCCATGAAATCTTTATTGATAATAAAATAGCAATTGCAGGTTCATCTGATCCTGCATTTCGTGGAGATGGTACAAAACACAACCCTGAAGATTTATTGATTTCCTCTCTGGCATCTTGCCACATGCTTTGGTACCTCCATGTATGCTCAGAGGCAGGTGTTATAGTTACCAACTACATTGATCATGCAACAGGAACAATGACTGAAACCCCAAATGGTGGTGGACGATTTACTGAAGTTATATTAAACCCAATAGTAACAGTTACCGAAGAGCATATGATTGTAAAAGCAAACAAACTACATAAAAAAGCCAATGAACTTTGCTTTATTGCAAACTCTGTAAATTTTCCGGTGAGGCATAATCCGACGGCTATAAGGTAATACATAACCCCCGACTTACTTCTCTGTAACGTTCCGCTCTTGCGTGAAGTTGCGTACATAAATTTAAAAATATTAATATTTTAACTTTCGCCACTATTAAAAAATTATCATGGTAACCTGTCACATAAAATACATAATCGATCCTTTTCAGTTAGAAGTTTTTGAACAATATGGAAAGAAGTGGATAGAATTGGTAAATCGTTTTGGCGGACAACATCACGGTTATTTTATGCCAAGTGAAGGAGCAAATAATATTGCTTATGCTTTGTTTAGTTTTAATAGTTTGGCTGAATATGAAAATTATAGAAAGCTTATTTTGACAGATGATGAATGTCAATCGGTTTTTAAACTAGCAAATGATACAAAATGTCTTTTAAGCTATGAAAGAACATTTCTTAGGCCGGTATTTCATTAGCATTTATATGCAGTTTTATAGCACATGGAAACAAAAAACTTTATTTAGAATATAGTTTGGCACTCTTTATTTTTAAGTAATTCTTTATTTCTTCGAAATTCATATGCTCAATTTCTGACGATATTTTTTCTTTGATGGCTCTAAATGTTTTTACAGTATCGAACTCTTTTTCTACTTTGGGTTTTCTAATTTCAGTCTTCATATTCTAAAATTTCTTTTGGTGAACGAATCTCTAGCTGTTGGTAGTTTGAACGAATATTAATAGAATTGTAACCTCTAATTCTATACACATTTACGATATGTTTGAAATTCCAGCTTACTATTATATCGGCCTTATAAATGGTTGCGGTAGCAATATGAATACAATCATCCAAACTCGTTTTCCCAACTGCTTTTTCGATTACATATTTAGAAGCCAATATCAATATTTCATCAGTTACAATTACTCCTTCAATATTACTTTTGGGCAATTTCATAAAATGATCTTTCACATTTTCAGGTGCATTTAATAGTTCAGTTTCTGTTAAGTCGGAAAATACACAAATCACATTTCCCAATTTGACTCTTTTAAAAAGTTGTAGCGTTACTTCTTCAAATTCCTTATCAAAAGAGCCGCCAAAAACCGAGGTATCAAAATAAAATCTCTGCATTTAACTAATCATAATTATTGATGTAAATATAAACTTATTCTTTGTCTAATATTTTGGCTTAAACAGACAGAATTCAAAACAGAGTTAATAAACCTGATGATAGTTGTAGTTGTTAAATTATAAAAAGCCCATGAGCGTCGGGATAGAAGTGGAGATCCTTTTTATATCGCTTCAGCGAATAAAAAGACCTGCCTGCCGGCAGGCAGGTTGCAACGTAGAGCCCGAACTGAAGCTCGACATTGCTTCCACCGCCAACCGCCCCAATAAAAAAATCCCGAAATTAATCGGGCTCTAATCTTGTATCTTATGCCTAACATCTAGACGTCTATTTTTGCATACTTCGCATGGCTCTCAATAAACTCACGGCGTGGTGGTACTTCATCGCCCATCAACATAGTGAACACACTATCTGCATTTGTAAGACTATCAATGGTTACCTGCTTTAAGGTTCTGGTAGCAGGGTTCATGGTTGTTTCCCATAACTGGTCTGCGTTCATTTCTCCCAAACATCCTCTGGCAGAACCGCCACGACCGAGGCACGGATCGTGGCCTGAACCCCGATCCGGATCAGGTAGTCGCCGTAGGGATCATCGACCGGTGGGGCTCGGAGGGAGCCTCGAAGTGTCACCCGGTCGCCGGGCACGACGATCGGGAAGCCCGGCAGGGTCCCGGCGACGCGAATCCCGGGGGGCGCTTCCAGTTCCACGACGGCCGGCTGCTGGCCGGCTCGCGGTGCGCCGATCGTGGCGACGATGGCGATCCACGGCCCGTCGCCGGCCGGGAGCTGGTCCGGGATCGCAGGACCGACGGCTCGCGGCACGGCAACGGATCGCCCAGCGACCAGCAGCACGCCGACGGCGATGAGGCCAAGCCAGCGGGCGGCGGCCGCAGCTCCCCCCGCGACCGTACCCGCGGAACCACGACCCATCGGGCGCCATCGAGCCACGGCAAGGGATGCAGCCACGCCGCCACCCGCGAGGAACGCGATAGCGATGATCCCGGCCGCTGGAGTGTCGCGAACGATGAGGGCGCCGACGATCGCCCCGATCACGAGCCAGCCACTGGCCGGCATCTCAGCGCACAGTCACGAGATCGCGAAGGCCGTCGAACGTCTTCTGGCCGACCAACTTGCGGTCGCGCAGGTCATCGACCTTCACGAACCGCTCAGCTTCGCGTGAGCTGATGATCTTGGCGGCAGTGACCGGC
>JANLVW010000303.1:0-1668 GCA_031364205.1 Ferruginibacter sp. | reverse complement strand
TACTGAAGAAGAATCATTAGAGCATGGCTTTTCTGATAAAAAAATATTGGCAGAATTACGCAAACCAAAAGCAAAAAGGACCCTGCTTTTTAAAAGAATTAAAAATCCGCTGGGCATTCAAATTTTTAAAAGATCGTTAGAAGGATAAATAAAAAAACCGAGAAGTAATATCTCGGTTTTTTAGGTAATGCTTAAAATTTTCCTGCTATAAATTCAATGAGCTTTTCATCGCTCATTTTATTGGAGGTTGATTCTTCTGTTTTTGTATTTTTAAATTGTGGAGTATCTGCGAGGTAATGCATAAATTTTTCCTGGGATACGCCTGTTCCTGTTAAATGTATATTCGTTGCATTCTGCATATGCGTAAGAATTTCCTTGAAGAACTTTGATTCTACCATTTTTGCATGGTTATTTTCTGCTTTTTCACTGCTGTTTGAAGTGGTTTCTTCACCTTTTACATGTGCCAATAATGTAAAATTTTCTGCATCAGCATTCTCTTTCCCGATAATGGTTGCATGGTGAGAATCCATCCACACGCCGAATTGTTTTTGATTCGTCATAATTTTAGTTGTTTAATAAAAAGCAGGCAATAATTGTACCCTAAAATTTGTTCAGTTTCACGATTAGGTTTTTATGGCTGCTGATGTTTGAAAGGTATGTTTATTTAGGCTAAACTATTTAGTATATTTGTACTTAATATTTTAGTATGAGCGATAGAATAAAAGAAAAATTGAACATATTGGCTGATGCTGCAAAATACGATGTGAGTTGCTCCAGCAGTGGGAGTAACAGAAAGAATAAAGAGAAGGGTTTAGGCAATGCATCTAACGGTATTTGCCACGCTTACACAGAAGACGGCCGATGTGTATCGCTGCTTAAAATTTTACTGACCAATTTTTGTATTTACGATTGTGCTTATTGTGTAAGCAGAAAAAGTAACGATGTAAAACGTGCTGCATTCACCGTGCAGGAAGTGGTAGACTTAACAATTAATTTTTACAGAAGAAATTATATTGAAGGACTTTTTTTTGAGTTCAGGCATTTTTACCAATCCAGATTACACAATGGAAAGGTTGGTACAGGTTGCAAAAAAATTAAGACTTGAGCATAATTTTAATGGATACATACATTTAAAGACCATACCCGGAGCAAGCGAAGAATTGATGAAAGAAGCCGGTAAGTGGGCTGATAGGCTTAGTATAAATGTAGAAATGCCTACAGAAAAAAGTCTGGCTTTGCTGGCGCCTGATAAAAAGCGGGAAGATATGATTAAGCCAATGCTTTATTTAAAGCAGGAAATTTTAGCTAACAAAGAAGAGAAAAAAATATTTAAAAAAGCACCATCCTTTGCACCTGCAGGACAAAGTACGCAGATGGTAATTGGTGCTACACCTGAAACTGATCTTGAGATTTTATACATGGCGAATGGCTTTTATAAAACGATGAATATGCGCCGTGTTTATTATTCAGGTTATGTACCTATAAGCAATGATAACAGGCTGCCGGCTATTGGGACGCCGGTACCTATGATAAGAGAAAACCGTTTGTACCAGGCCGACTGGCTGATGCGCTTTTATGGTTTTAAAGTAAATGAAATTGTAGATAAAGAAAATCCATTGTTGGATATAGATATTGATCCAAAGCTTGGATGGGCATTGCGGAATATGA
>JANLVW010000522.1:0-1071 GCA_031364205.1 Ferruginibacter sp. | reverse complement strand
CAGCCTTATCAGTTTTGGGTTAGGTGCTTCAATTGGTGATATTAATGGTGATGGCTATCCTGATATATACGTTTCAAACGATTCTTACGAAAGAGATTATTTATATATCAACCAAAAAAATGGCACGTTTAAAGACGATACAGAGAATAGTCTACAGCATACAAGTTTTTCCTCTATGGGTGCCGATATGGGAGATATAAACAATGACGGATATCCTGAAATATTTACAACAGATATGCTTCCGGAAGATGATTACCGTTTAAAAACATTGGGTGCATTTGATAATACAGATTTATACAACAGCAAAGTAAAATCGGGCTTCTACCACCAGTTCATGAAAAATTGTTTGCAACTGAATAATAAAAACGGAACGTTTTCAGATATTGCCAATTACAGTGGTGTATCTGCAACAGACTGGAGCTGGGGTGCAGTTTTTTTTGATGCAGATAATGATGGCTTCAATGATTTATATGTTTGCAACGGTGTAAACAAAGATGTAACAAACTTAGATTTTATGGATTTTTTTGCCAATGATGTGATGCAAAAAATGATTCTTACAGGTAAAAAAGAAAGTGTTGATGAAGTGCTAAAACATATTCCTACAAATGCGAAGAAAAATAAAGTATACCGCAACAAAGGCAATTTACAGTTTGAAGACGCCGGAGAAGCATGGGGCTTTACACAGCCATCTTTTAGCAATGGTACAGCTTATGGAGATCTAGATAATGACGGTGACCTGGATTTGATTGTAAACAATATCAACGGGCCAGCATTTGTTTATAAAAATAACAGTAGGGAAATAAATAAAAATCATTTTATAGGCATAAAGCTTATAGGAAATGAGAAAAATACTTTTGCAATAGGAAGTAAAATAAATGTGTATGTGGGCAATGAGATATTAAGCAAAGAAATTATTCCAAGCCGTGGCTTTCAATCTTCAGTAGATTATAAACAGATAATAGGTTTAGGTAAAAGGACAAAAATAGATTCTTTAATAGTAACCTGGCCCAACAGGAAAACATCTGTCTTTTACAACCCTTCCATGGATACGGTTTTTGTATTAAAGCAGCC
>JANLVW010000502.1:0-3588 GCA_031364205.1 Ferruginibacter sp. | reverse complement strand
AAATAAGAAAGGCATTGATTCAAAACTGTGACCTCGTAATATCTATGATGCCGGCTTTTTTGCATATTCTGATAGCCCGAGATTGTGTGCATTACAGCAAACATTTACTTACTGCTTCTTATGCAGATGATGAGATAAATTTACTTGCAGCAGAGGCTAAAAGTAAAGGTATTATTTTATTATGCGAAATGGGATTAGACCCCGGCATTGACCATATGAGTGCCATGAAACTTATTGATGAGATTAAGCAAAAGGGAGGAAATATTACTTCTTTTAAAAGCCATTGCGGCGGATTGGTTGCACCTGAAAGTGATAACAATCCATGGCATTATAAAATAAGCTGGAACCCACGAAATGTTGTATTGGCAGGAAAAGCAGGTGCGGAATATAAACTTGATGGAAAAATAATTGGGGAAGGTTACGAAGAACTGTTTGATGCCAACAGAACTATAGAAACGGAGGATGCAAGTATTGGTTCATTAAGTTATTATCCCAACAGAAATAGTCTTTCTTATATTGATCTTTACAACCTTCATGATGCAAAAACTTTTTTACGCACAACCTTGCGATATAGAGATTTTATGCTTGGTTGGAAAAACATTATTGACTTAAAGCTTACAAACGAAATGCCTGCATATGACAGTGATGGACTTTCCATTGCGGGCTTTTTTCAGGAACATATGAACCTGCACAATCTAACTCAAAGGTTAATGGATGAACTGAAAGAAAATGAAGCTTACACAAGTGAGGTAATAAAAATTATAACAAAAAATCTTGATGCAAAACCTAATAGTAATAATTTAGTTGTAAACGAGACAGGGGAGTTATTTACCAAAGATGAAGCAGCATTAGAAGATCCCACTCAAATTGATCTTGTTGCGGGTGCACATGACGGAAACAAAGTTTTACAACAATTGTATTTTTTGGGAATGGATGATGAGTGTACAGTCATCAATAAAGGCATTATTAGTGCAGCAGAAGGATTGCAGTTTGTACTGGAAAATAAACTCGCTTTAGCGCCTGCTGATAAAGATATGGTTGTAATGCAGCACGATATTGAGTATGAGTTAAACAGTCTGCATCACCGGGTTATTTCATCATTAATCGTTTTAGGAAAAGACAGCATTCATACAGCAATGGCAAAAACGGTTGGTTTGCCTTTAGGTATTGCAGCCAAACTTATTTTAAACGGAACAATCAAATTACCAGGACTACACATTCCAATTGTAAAAGAAATTTATGAACCTGTGTTAAAAGAACTTAGAATGAATGGAGTTTCTTTTATTGAAAGAGAAAAATAATTTAGGACAAAATATTTTAAAACTGTAATAGTTTCTTCAAACGCTCCACTCCTTTTGATGCTGTTCCTTCTAATAAAACAATATTTTTAAAATGATGGATTGGAGGGATTTTTTTATCTATGATGTATTTAGGCACTTCATCTTTTACCAAATCAATTAAACCAGCCGCAGGATAGACCTGTAAGGATGTACCGATAACGACGAAAATATCTGCATTCCTAACAACTTCCACTGCAGTTTCTATCATCGGTACATCTTCTTCAAACCAAACAATGTGTGGCCTTAACTGGCTTCCATCTTCTGCAAAATCTCCAACAGTAATATCATCTAGAATATTGAAAATTTTTGAGTTGTTTTTGCAACCTCTCATTTTAAAAATTTCACCATGCAGGTGCAGCACATTTTTGGAACCACCCCTTTCATGGAGGTCATCTATATTTTGTGTAATAATTGTTACTTCAAATTTTTCTTCCAAATCAGCGAGCCCTGTATGAGCTAAATTTGGATTAGCTTTTTTTACTTCTCTCCTCCTCTGGTTATAAAAGTCCAACACCAAGGCAGGATTTTTTGCAAATCCTCGGGGTGTAGCTACATCATTAATATCATGCCCCATCCAAAGTCCGTCACTGTCCCTAAAAGTTTTAATACCGCTTTCTGCACTTATCCCTGCGCCGGTTAAAATAACAATATGTTTTTTCATTTTAAACATTTTTCTCACCGGCCATTTGTAAAATTATTTTCCATTCTTCTTCTCTTACCGGCTGTACCGATAAACGCATTGATTTTATTAAAGACATCTCCTGCAAATCTTTTTCTGCCTTAACCTGAGTAAGCGTAACTGTTTTTTTTAATTTTTTTACAGGAGCAATATCTACCACAACCCACGCCGGTTCAGGAGTTGTTGGATCTTGATAATATTCTTTTACAACTTTTGCTATGCCTACTATTTCCAGACCTTCATTGCTGTGATAAAAAAATATTTTTTCTCCTTTTTTCATTGCCTTTAAATGATTTCTTGCCAGATAATTTCTCACACCATCCCAATGCGTTTTTTTATCTTTTACTAACTGGTCCCAACTGTATTTAAACGGTTCGGATTTTAATAACCAATAAGCCATATTTGTTTTTTTGAATTTTATGTATAAATATTTCCTCAATTTAAAATTACCAAATTTCCCCTGCAAATCTTATTTTATCCACATTTTTAAACTCGATTATATCTAAAACCTAAACTTAATCGTAGTTGTAAAAATTTCTGATTGTCAATTATACAACACTTTTAATAATTAAATAAATTTTATGAAAAGACAAATGTCATCTCCTCCGTTGCAGGTCGAGAAATTAATTTGATCCTTTAGAATTCAAAGGAGAAACATGTTAAAAATTTTTGGAGCACCAGCAGCAGTTGTTGCTCTAGGTACAGCATGCCACAAGAATAATAATGAAATTACAAAATAAATTTTCTGAAATAGAAAAAGTAGATACAGATGTTTATAACAGAATGGATTCCCGCCGTTCTGCAATGAAAGAATTTGCAAATTTTTCCGGAAAAGTTGCATTGGCTGCAATGCCGTTAGCACTTGGTTCAATGTTTAAAAAAGCCTACGGACAAACGCCTGCCGATATGGTAGATGTTTTACAATTTACATTAACACTTGAATATTTGGAAACTGAATTTTATACATTAGGTGTTGCTCGCAGCGGAGTTCAGACAAATGCGGGTGCAGCGGGTATTGCAGCATTTTCTAAAATTCGTGATCATGAAAACACACACTTTGCTTTTTTCAGGTCTGTAATAACTTCACTGGGCTCTACTCCTATTACAAAGACCACTTTTGGGTTTACAGGTGACAGAGGTGTTCCGGTTGTTGAACCTTTTGAGGGTTGGGATACCAACTATTATGTTTTTTTAGCAGTATCGCAAACTCTAGAAGATATAGGTGTGAGAGCTTTTAAAGGCAACGCAAAAAGATTAATAAATAATAAAACTGTTTTAACGGCAACTCTAAATGTGCATTGAGTAGAAGCAAGGCATGCTTCGCATGCAGGTCAAATGCGTCGTGCCCGTGGTACTGCTACGGCAAATACAGCTTTACATTCAGGTTCAATAAAACCATGGATAAATCAAAAAGACAGCAATATTGGATTTGCACAATATGCAGCAGCTGTGCAGGGAAATTATAATGGTGACGAAAATATTGTTCAGGGTGGTGTAAATATTATAAGCATTCCCGGTAACACTTCTTTGGATGCAGCTACAGCTTCTATTGATGAGCCATTAACAAAG
>JANLVW010000479.1:0-1373 GCA_031364205.1 Ferruginibacter sp. | reverse complement strand
TTGTTTAATTTTAATAAAAATACTGCAACCAAAAAAATCAGCAATAAAAAACCGAGCAGAAGAAATCTTAATTTGTTTTGGTATGCTGCTTTAGCTTCGGCTATTTCCTTATGCCGTCCCTCTTCGCTTGCTGTTATATTTTCAATTTCCTGAAAATTCGTAACATTATATAATTCGTCTTTGGTGTTACTGGCTATTTTCAGGTATTTAAAAGCGCTATCAGCCATTTGCAAATCTTCGTACAAACTAAATAACAAATCCGAACTTTCATAAACAGATTTATTATAGGAAGCTCGTCTTCCATAATACAGAGCCTCCTTGGCATAATAAATCGAAGAATCAACTTTATTAATTTTTCGAAAGTACTGGCCTAAGGTTATGCTGACTTTGCTTACATCTCTTAAGTTAGAAGATTGTCTTGCGGATTGAATAGCCATACTGTAATAAAGCTGTGCTAATTTTCTATTTTCTATTTTGAAATAAACATCTCCCAGTACTGCATAAATAATTGCAACATCATAGCCCCGCACACGGGGAGCCGAAATAAACTTTTTAGCATAATAAACGGATGAGTCTGACTCATTTAATTGCTCATACACGTAAGCAAGATTGCCATAAGCATATATCAAATCTGTTGTATCATTTATAGATGCAGCTAACTTTTCGCACCGTCGATAATATTGTTTGGCTTTATTATAATTTTGCTGCCCTTTGTAAATATTACCGATGGTATTTAGAACGTTTGCTAAAGGTGCATTTTGATTAGTGGATTCAATATATTTTAAATTTTGAAAGGCGAGGCTAAGGGCTTTGGAGAAATTCCCTTTATTATAATAAGCTTCACCCAAAGAGCCTTTACTTCGGGCAATTAACGCATCATTATTTTGCTTTATACCCAATTGCATCATTTTCTCGCTATACACTACCACGGTATCCCAACTGGTATTTTTATAATTCTGGATCAATTTGTGTATTAGTTCTAATTTAACAGAATCACTGGAAGCAGTACGCAGTAAAACTTTAAGGCTATCGGTAGAGCCGGTTTGTGCAAAAGAAAAAGTGATGCTTAAAGTAAAACATAGGAATAGGAATATTTTTTTCATTCTTAATTAATTAACTGTAGTAAAATAGAGAATTCTGCACTTACACTTTCTTAGGTTATAGCTTTATTTCACCCTATGAAACTGTCTGAAACATTTTTGTTGGGATTTATAGGATTCATTAAATGATTTAATTTTCTTTACAATTGAATAATAAACTCACTCCCTTCACCTTCCTTCGTCTCCACCTTTAACTCTCCGCCATGCGCCTTTACAATATCATAACTCAAACTCAATCCCAGCCCGGTTCCCTGCCCGGTGGGTTTGGTTGTA
>JANLVW010000297.1:0-1213 GCA_031364205.1 Ferruginibacter sp. | reverse complement strand
AGAGCAATGGACTGAAAATCCATGTGTCGCCGGTTCAACCCCGGCTCGCACCACATTTAAAAAGCCTAAGACGTAATACTGTATTGCTTCTTAGGCTTTTTAAATTTTATTCCGTGACGCTATTGGTGACATTACCTCGGTTTAATTGCACTATCATGGTGAAGGAATCTTACTCGGTCAAAAGTTATAAAATTTTTAGAAAAGATTCAAGCATGGTATCGCAATGTGATGTTCTATTGCGGATTTATAAAGAGTGCTAAATCGGATTCCAAAGATCTGCTAATGGTTTGGTCGTCTATACAGATTGTAAGAACCTGAGTTCGGGATAAGAAATAGTTGTAAAAATAGAAAAACGGAATATTTATTGCTTATTAAATAGTTGACAATCAATTAAATAAGTAAATTATGAACACTCCGCTTTTCTCTGATAAAGTTGCTGAAATTTTTGTAAAAGTTGATGATTTTTGCAATGAATTTGAAAATGAATTTAAAAAACACAGTTTACCCGCTCCCCAAGGCACTAAAACCCGCAACAGAATAACTACTTTAACCGACTCTGAAGTCATCTCCATCCTCATCGCTTTTCAGGGTGGGCAGTTCAGAAATTTTAAGCATTTTTATTGCAGTTATGTCTGCCATCATCTTAGAGATTGTTTTCCAAATGTAGTTTCCTACAATCGTTTCATAGAATTAAGCCACCGTTGCGCTGTTCCTTTTATGATGTTCCTTCATCATTGCTGCAGGGGTGAATGTACAGGCATCAGTTTTATTGATTCTACGGTTTTACGGGTATGTCATAACAAAAGAATCAAAGGCAATAAAGTATTTAAGGGCATGGCAAAAGTTGGCAAATCTACGGTGGGTTGGTTTTTTGGATTTAAGCTGCACCTGATCATTAATGATAAAGGCGAAATCCTCTCCTTCTATCTCTCACAGGGCAATACACACGACAGCAGTGCCAGAATAATTACACGGATGACCAAAGAGATATTTGGAAAAATGTTTAGCGATAAAGGCTATATCAATAAAGCTTTAGCTGATTTATTGTTTGATGACGGCTTACAATTAATTACTGCCGTAAGAAGAAATATGAAACAAAAAGCATTGAGCAATGAAGAGAAATTATTGCTCCCCAAACGTTCTGTAATTGAAACGGTAAATGATGAATTGAAAAACATTTGCCAGGTAGAACACACTAGACATCGAAGCATCG
>JANLVW010000456.1:0-3766 GCA_031364205.1 Ferruginibacter sp. | reverse complement strand
TTTTGTTATTCCGAATAACAAAAGGATTTTTAACCGGATTATTAATAACCAGCGGAAAATCCATTTCATTATTAGAGTACGATTTAAAGCCATGACCCGGCACATCCATAGTTAGCGGCTTATTTTTACTATTGCCACTATCAACCATTATTCTGTATTCTAATCTTGCTTCTTTTCCAAGTTCTCTTTTCAAAGTTTTCGCAAGAAGAGATACATAATGTTCTTCAAGATACTCATAAAAAAATTGACTTGGTACCTGTATAGTAAGAATTTTTTCTTTTAAACTAACAGGTTTAATTGGTTCAAACCATGTTTTAAAATGCTGCCATTCAACAATATCTTTGATAATATCCAAACACGATTCCCATATTTTATCAAAAGATTTATCCATTAGAATTTCAACATTTTTTTGCTTATGTTATTCGGTTAGTTTATGGTAGCCCGTGAAACAAATATCTTGTTTTTAATGGGGACAGCGAATATCAAAATAAATTGTTGATAAAAAAAACTTTTTATTGTTTGTACTTTATAGTAAGCAAACCCAAAAGCAGTATTTTTTAAAAATATTAATTTATCAAAAAAGCTCAAAACCTTTACTCACATTGAGTTACATGAATTAAGTATAAAAATTAACTTTGAAACAATAACTAGTAAAATAATTTTTAAAGACTTTAAATAATATTTTAGGAGAATGTGTATAAACAGATAATTCAATGCATAAGTATTATTTATTTTGGTATATTATCTTAAAAAAATCCTGCTTATAAATCATAAGTAAATAACGCTTATTTTTGAACATAAAACTTAACTATTATGAGCTACGAATTAACAGGAAAATTGATTGCAAAATATGATACAGTACAACGTACAGAAAGTTTTAAGACAAGAGAATTTGCACTCGAGAAAACAGATGATATTGGCGGAAGAACGATTGTGAACTATGCTAAGTTTCAATGTGTACAGGATAAAACAGAAATAATAGACAAAGTAAATATTGGTGATATGGTAAAAGTTTATTTCAATATTAAAGGGAGCAAATGGGAGAAGGACGGAAAAACAAATTACATTACCAATTTAGATGCATGGCGCATTGAACAAATTTTAAAAATTAACCAAGGCAATAATAATTCAGATACAAGTGGTATGGAACCCATTGATAATTTTACTTCTCCGCAGGAAAATGATGACTTACCTTTTTAATAAATAATTTTCAATTAAATTTCCGGGAGAAGACCCGGCAAATAATAAATGCAGCAAAAAATAGTTTTAAAACTCTCTCCGGCTGATGCTTTGGATGATGCAGTAATAATAAATAATATAGCAAAAGCATCAGCAGTTAAGGTTGCTTTTATTTCAGGATATTCAATACTAAAAAAATCTATTGATGCCAGAGGTAAAAATATTTATATAAATCTTACCGTAAATGCATTTATAAATGAGCCTGATTTAATTGTTGCAAAAAAAACTTTTTTTTTTAAAAATGTAAATGCTTGTTCAAAAAAAGTAATCATTATTGGTTCAGGTCCTGCAGGGATTTTTGCAGCACTTCAATTACTTGAGCACGGTATTAAACCAATAATTTTAGAAAGAGGAAAAGATGTAAGAGCACGACGACGTGACCTTGCAAAACTTAACAAAGAAGGGATTGTAAACCCCGAAAGTAATTATTGCTTTGGGGAAGGCGGGGCAGGTACCTACAGCGATGGTAAGCTTTATACCCGAAGTAACAAGAGAGGTGACATAGATCGAATCCTAGATTTGTTTGTTTTTTTCGGTGCACCTCCAAATATTGCTTATGATGCCCACCCGCACATAGGCACCAATAAACTCCCAAAGATTATTATTGCCATGCACGAAAAAATAAAAAGTTGTGGAGGTGAGGTTTTGTTTGAAAAAAAAGTTGTTGATTTTAAAATTACTGGTTCAAAAATAGATGCTGTTACAACTGCGAATGGAGAAATATTTTGCGCTGATGCATATATTTTAGCGACGGGTCATTCTGCAAGAGATATTTTTAAACTCCTTCATTCAAAAAATATTTCAATTGAAGCAAAGCCTTTTGCAATGGGTGTTAGAATTGAACATCCACAACATTTGATAGATAGTATACAATACCATTGTTCAACCGAAAGAGATATTAATTTACCACCTGCTGCTTATTCTTTAGTACAGCAAGTAAATGGTAAGGGTGTGTTTTCATTTTGCATGTGTCCTGGTGGTATTATTGCACCTGCCGCAACCGATGAGGGCCAACTTGTAGTAAATGGCTGGAGCCCATCTAAAAGAAACAATGCTTTCGCTAATAGCGGAATTGTGGTGCAGGTAGAAAAAGAAGATGCAATGGCTTCATTAAAAACTGCAGGTATTGAAACAAATGAAGATGATTCGCTAATATTTATGAAGTTTCAGCAGATGGTGGAAGAAAAAGCATATGTAGCAGGTGGCGGAAATTTTAAAGCTCCTGCACAACGAATGCAGGATTTTGTTAACCGAAAATTATCTGAAACACTTCCTGTTAATTCCTATTTACCTGGGTTAACATCTTCAAAACTTCAAAATGTACTACCGTCATTTATATGTAATGGGCTTGCAGAAGCTTTTCAACATTTTGGTAAAAAACTAAAAGGTTATTACACAAACGAAGCAGTAATAGTTGCAGTGGAAAGTAGAACATCAAGCCCTGTTAGAATCCCCAGAAATATAGAGAATTTGCAACACCCTCAGTTAAATAATCTCTACCCCTGCGGGGAAGGCGCGGGTTATGCAGGTGGCATTGTAAGTGCAGCTATGGATGGAGAAAGAGTTGCTAATATGATAGAAGTAACAATTAAAAAATAATACACAATTTCTATGCTGTCGTGGATACAGGTGAGATTTCCACTGCAGGATGGTTAAGTTTTTTCTTTACTTCAAAGTTTAAATACCTGTAAATAATATCGCTAAGGCTGAAAATTGTAAAAATTAAACAACCAATCATAAAACCTATAATTCCGTATAAAATATTTGAAGGTTTAGTTACATTAAATGGAGGTTCGGGAGCATCCAATATTTCAATAATAGGTGTCACCTTTTGCTTTCTCCACAAGGCTTCTTCCCTGTTGGAAGCAGCACCGTTTCTTTGGGCAAGCACTAATAATTTATTATTCTCTAAATTTTCTTTAGGAACAGTATATTGAAGTTTACCTGGCTGAACAAAAAGTGTTGTATTATTTAAATAAATTCTTTGGTTATCAAATTTTCGAAGTACACGTTCAAGAGAGTCTACTTTTTTTTGTGTAAAATCAAAATCAAACTGTGCTTTTTTTATTTTAAGTTCCTTGTAAAATTGTGAGATTTTGTCAATAAGAACCAAGCTTCCGGGTTTTATGAGTTTTTCATTTGTACTTGTAAAAACAATTTCCAGCAAATTGTTTTTATTAAATTTTACCGAATAATAACTAGCTAATAAATTTGCACCAGTAGAATTTAATTCACTTTCTACAGACGGAATTTGAATAACAGGACTTAGGCAGGATTTATTTTTATTGTATTCTTCAATTAAAATTACAGATATAGATTTATTTCCAAAAGCAGGGAGCCTTTCTGTTACAACAGCTTCACGGGTTCTTCTGCTTTTTGCAACCTCTTCAATATTTACATTCGCATCATCGCTTAATGTTTTTGAACTCCCTCCACCGCCAATTAATTCTGTTAATTTAGAAGAAGCGGAACCCGCATCATTAGCTGCCGTTAAAGGATATAATGTTGATTTAACAGAAAATATTAC
>JANLVW010000427.1:0-2404 GCA_031364205.1 Ferruginibacter sp. | reverse complement strand
TTGCCTTTGACTCTTCATGGGTTAAAACCTTTGTCGTTCAAATAATACCCTAATTCATTTTCTCCGGACGCATCATCGGGAACAACAACACATCCTGTATAGAAACCTGTCCCGTTAAAAGCATACAAAGCCTATCAATACCAAAGCCTATCCCGCTTGTAGGCGGCATACCATATTCTAAAGCACGCAAAAAATCATGGTCAATAAACATGGCCTCATCATCGCCACGTTCCATTAATTTAACCTGTTCTTCAAAACGTTCCCGCTGTTCTATCGGGTCGTTTAACTCACTGTAGGCATTGGCAATTTCTTTTCCGTTTATCATCAGTTCAAAACGTTCAACCAAGCCTGGTTTGCTGCGGTGTTTTTTTGTAAGCGGGCTCATCTCTACAGGATAATCCGTAATAAATGTTGGTTGTATATAATGATGCTCACATCTTCCGCCAAATATTTCATCTATCAGTTTTCCTTTACCCCATTTTGCATCAGCATGTATTTTTAATTGCACGCATACGTTTCTTATTCCCTCTTCATCCATATCACTTATATCAAAACCGGTATGTTCTTTTATAGCATCGTACATTGTTATACGTTTGTAAGGTGCTAAAAAACTAATTTCATTTTCACCGCTTTGCACGGTGGCAATTCCGTTGGTAGCGATGGCCGTTTTTTCAAGCAACTGCTCTGTTGTATCCATCATCCACTCATAATCTTTGTAAGCAGTGTAAAATTCCAGCACCGTAAATTCCGGATTGTGTGTGCGGTCCATACCTTCGTTACGAAAGTTTCTGCTAAATTCATATACCCACTCAAAACCACCAACGATAAGCCTTTTGAGGTAAAGTTCGTTTGCAATACGCATATACATGGGCATATCCAGAGCATTGTGGTGCGTGCTAAAAGGCCTCGCAGCAGCACCACCTGGAATACTTTGCAGCACCGGCGTATCTACTTCTAACGCACCATGTTCATTTAAGAATGCACGAATTGCATTCATCATTTTTGTACGCTTAATAAACACTTCTTTTACACCGGGGTTTACAATTAAATCTGCATATCGCTGCCGGTACCGAAACTCAGGGTCAGTTACTTCATCATACGTTTCTCCGTCTTTTTCTTTTACAATTGGTAATGGTCTTAATGCTTTACTTAAAATGGTAAACTCTTTTATATGAATGGATGTTTCTCCGGTTTTTGTGGTAAAAACAAATCCTTTAATACCAATAAAATCTCCAATGTCAATCAACTTTTTCCATACCAACTGGTACATGCTTTTATCCTCTGTTGGGCAAATATCATCCTGACGGATATAGAATTGTATTTTACCGCTTCCGTCCTGCAATACAGCAAAATTAGCCTTCCCCATGTCACGCACACTCATTATTCTGCCTGCAACACATACTTCTGCAAAGTCTGCTTTGTTCTCTTCGCCCTTATAATTTTCTTTAATCGCTGCCGCAGATATGTTTACTGGATACAGTGCTGCCGGGTATGGATCTATTCCTGCTTTTTGCAATTCAACCAGTTTCTCTCTTCTTATAATTTCCTGTTCAGATAAATGTTGTTCGCTCATAGTATTTTTTATTCGGCTGCAAAGGTAAATGCAAATCAATATAATTTGTGGAAGCACGTTTTATTTGATTTTAAAATCATTTACTGTATTATTCCTTTCTTCATTGTGGCAGGTTCTATTTATTTTTGTTTGTCTTTTAAACCTTTCGTATTGACTACAAAAACTAAAGCTCACCTTGCCCTGTTTGCTACCAACATATTCTTTGCATTAAATTTTACAACAGTTAAGTATTTATTAAACGGTGGGTATTTAAAGCCGTTTGGATTAAATTTAATACGGGTAAGTGTTACATCAATTCTCTTGTGGGTACTTTATATTTTTAATACCGAAAAAAAACGCATACAAAGAAAGGATTGGACTAAGTTTTTGATGTGTGCTGTTACAGGTATAGCAATAAACCAGCTTGCATTTATTAAAGGTTTATCACTGACTTATTCTATACATGCTTCCTTGCTGTTGCTGATTACCCCAATACTTATTACTTTTATTGCAGCCTGGGTATTAAAAGAAAGGCTTACAAATAATAAATTGATTGGGCTTGCATTGGGTATTGGCGGAGCTTTGGTTTTAATTCTGGCAAAAGACCGTTCCGGTAATCCCGGCGATGTATTGATTGGTGATTTACTCATTATTTTAAATGCTGTTTGTTACACTTTTTATTTTGTGCTTGTAAAGCCGCTGATGTTGGAGTATAATCCGATTGCAGTTTTGCGAAACGTGTTTACCATTGGGTTTTTTATCATCCTGCCTTTTTGCTGGACTGAATTCTCGCAAATAAACTGGTTAAATTACAGCAGCAAAGAATATTTTACCTTGGGTATGATAGCTATA
>JANLVW010000397.1:0-2154 GCA_031364205.1 Ferruginibacter sp. | reverse complement strand
AGAAAAAACCAATAATAACCAAAAAGTATTGCGAGGCAGATAATAACTTTAAGCAGATAATAGGCAAATAATAACATAAAAAAAGGTTTATTATTATAATACATTCCATCTTCACAACATACGTCCCCTTCATGAGAATTGGTTAAGGTGGAACCTTATTTCTTCTTCATTTCTTTAAGTAATAATTCCAAATCGTTGATGCTTAAATTATTTTCCTTAACCATAAATGAAACTGCATTGCTAAAGCTGCCTTCAAAATAACCGTTTACAAATGTTTTCATAGTAGCTTTGCTGTAAACCTCTTTATTTATAAGTACATAGTATTGGTGCGTACGTCCAAAAACTGTTATGCCAATAAATTCTTTTTCGGTTAAAATTTTTATTATAGTGGCAACCGTATTGTTATGAGGTTTTGGCTCCGGCAAAGCATCTATTATTTCTCTTAAAAATGCTTTATCCAGTTTCCATAAAACCTGCATTATCTGCTCTTCTGCTTTTGTAAGTTGCTTTATCATGTTATCAATTTGATACACTAAAACTATAAATATAGTTATCCACATGATTTAACAATGCAGGTATAAAAACATTTTAAAACAGCATTCTGAATATTTACATTTGCTTTAATCAGCAAATTATAAATTATTTATGTCTCAGTCTATAATAGAATTAAAAGGAGTAAATATTTACCAGGGCGAAACGCTTATTTTAAGTGATGTAAATATATCTGTTGATAAAGGTGAGTTTGTTTACCTCGTTGGTAAAACCGGTACAGGTAAAAGCAGTTTGCTGAAAACCCTTTATGGTGATCTTGAACTTACAGAAGGACAAGGTTGGGTTGTGGGGCATAACTTAAAAGAATTAACCTGGAAAACAATTCCTTTTCTACGCAGAAATTTAGGTGTAGTTTTTCAGGATTTTCAATTGCTGACTGATAGGAATGTAAACGAAAATTTAAAGTTTGTGTTACGTGCAACAGGTTGGAAAGACGAGAAATTAATGGATGATAAGGTTTCGGATGTTTTAGAAAAAGTAAATTTAAAGACGAAAGGTTTTAAAATGCCATTTGAATTAAGTGGCGGCGAACAACAAAGAATCGATGTAGCCAGAGCATTGCTTAATTCGCCAAAATTAATTTTGGCAGATGAACCTACAGGAAATCTCGACCCAGAAACAAGCGATGAAATAATGCAGTTACTTTTTCATATCTGTAGAGATTTTGGAACTACAATTGTAATGGCTACACATGATTATGTGGTCATAAATAAATTTCCTGCACGGACAATGAAAACGGAAGATGGAAAAGTTTGGGACAACGCTACTGTATCATACCACTAATAATAAGTCCATTTTGATTGTTGTTGTATAATTTTTTTAATGCAGTACTCCGGTACTGCATTTCTTTTGCTGTAAAAGGAATTGTAAATAATTCATTTATTTTTTCTATAAAGCCATCAGCATTTTCTTCTATAAAACAAAGATTTTTTAATCCTGAACCTTCAATACCGGCTTCGTTTACAATGCAATGTCGGCCGTTGTATAATGCATTTAATAATTTTAATTTTACACCTGTTTTATTAAATGATGGCAAAATGTTTATCTGCGCATTTTGTATGAGCAACTGCATATTTACTTCTGCCGGGTTTTCCTGAAGAAATCTCACATAAGCACTTATTTTTTCAATTTGATGAATCCCTTTTCTTCGCTCAATTCTGCGAATCAAGGTATTCTTTTTATAAAACGAAAAGTCATGTCCGGATTGCTCCCGAAGCAAAATAATGATCTTGTCCAGGTGGATTTTGCTTTTTTCATCAATGGCTTTTGGGGCATCCGATACAGGTACCAGCTTCAAGATTGCCAGTAATTTTTCAGGCAATTCTGTGGCAGGCGCTACTACATCTGCTATCACAGCCTGTAAGGCACTGAGAGGCATTGGGTCGAATTTAGCTGATTTTGGTTCCTGCACCAGGACAATTCCATCGTTCTCTTTGATCGATTTCAGTCCCTGACTCCCGTCACTTCCCATTCCGGATAGTATCACCCCAATGCTGTTTTGTAAGCGATCAATTGCAAGAGATTTCAGAAAAAAATCTTGCACGTATTATACAAGCACGTATGGAAGAAGTTCTCGACTACGTGGTTTGGGAAATTCGCCGT
>JANLVW010000282.1:0-1757 GCA_031364205.1 Ferruginibacter sp. | reverse complement strand
TAATAAATTATTTTGATGCCAATCCCAAGGCAGCAGTCATTCAATTGGTATTGCCGGCGCTATATGGTTACTTCAGTAAAATTTATGCAGTTTATGGTATGTCGGATAAAAGCGATAGTGCTTTAAGGCCACTCTTTTATTTTAATCCTATTGCTTTGGCACAAGCCAAAGATGCTATGAAAAATTATAATTATAACGGCGTAGAACGGATTATTTTATTGTTGCACCATTACGACTTAAAAAGTAAGGGAGTTGGTGACAGTGGCACATCGGGAGCAATGTTAATGAAAGAAATGGTTGTAAAAATGATGATAGAATAGCTAGAACTGATAATATTAAACATTAAATAATTTTGCCTGCTCTTCATCTATTTTTAATTGGGTTTTTAGCGCTTCTAATCCTTCAAATTTAACTTCATTGCGAAGAAATCTTTTTAAAGTAATTTTTATTTCTTTTCCATAAACATCTTCATCAAGATTAAAAATATTTACTTCTATGGTTCGTTTTTTACCATCAACAGTTGGCCTGTTGCCAATGTTCATCATTCCTTTATAAAATTTTTTGTTGATAGCAATATCAACAGCATAAACGCCATCACCGGGAATCAATTTATTTTCATTTTCTATTTTTAAATTCGCTGTTGGGTAACCAATTGTTCTTCCAAGTTTATTTCCTTCGATTACAATACCACTAAAAAAATAATTATAACCAAGGTATGCAGCAGCAGTAGCCGTTTGACCCGAAAGTAAGGCTGTTCGTATTTTAGTAGAACTGATCGTAATATCTTTTAAAATATGCTCGGGTATTTCAATGACTTGATAATTATTATGAATGCCTCCGCTTTTTAAAAGGTTAAAATCACCTTCTCGGTTATTACCAAATCTGTGATCATAGCCTACAACAATTAAGGATGGTTTAAATTTTTTGACAAGGAAATCATCCATATATTTTTTTGCAGTAAGTTCAGAAAATTCTTTGTCAAATGGAACAACCACAATGTTTTCAATTCCCATTTTTTGCAAAAGTTCGTATTTTTCTTCCGGTGTATTCAGCACGAACAATGGCTTATCTTTTATTTGCACAATTTGTTTTGGATGTGGGTAAAAGGTAATAAGAACGGGAGTTCCATTAATTCTTTTAGCTTCATTTATCAGTTGAGAAATTATTTGTGCATGACCAAGATGCACACCATCAAAACTGCCAGTAGTAATTACTGCTTTTTTAAAAACGGGCAGTGAATTTATATCTTTATAAATATTCATATTTGCGGTGCAAAAGTAGTTAGGAAAACAATATTGAAAATCGGAGGTATAATATTTATTTTGCACTAAAAATTTGTTTGGCATACGCAACATTCAAATATAAAATTCAGGCTCAGCAACATTCGCCATTCGATTATTCAATATTATAATTATGTCATTATACGCAAAAAGAGGAGTTTCAGCACAAAAAGAAGAAGTTCATGCCGCTGTGCAAAATCTTGATCAGGGTCTTTATCCGAATGCATTTTGCAAAATTTATCCTGATTTTTTGGGAGGAGATGATGATTTTGTAAACGTGATGCATGCCGATGGTGCTGGCACCAAAAGTATTTTAGCCTATTTATACTGGAAAGATACCGGCGATATAGACGTATGGAAAGGTATTGCCCAGGATGCTATAGTAATGAATTTAGATGATTTGCTTTGTGTAGGAATTCATGATAATATTGTTTTCAATTCAACAATTGACAGAAATAAAAATTTAATAACAGGCGA
>JANLVW010000326.1:0-2017 GCA_031364205.1 Ferruginibacter sp. | reverse complement strand
CAATTATTATGCATCTACTTATGTAAATGCGGGCGATGCAATAAGCGTCGTTGTAAAACAGAGAGATGGCCGTCCTATCAAAATAGAAGGTAACGAACTTTCTTCTATTACAAAAGGGGCAACAAGTGCGCAATCCCAGGCATCGGTATTGGATTTGTATGATCCTACTCGGTTACGCCATCCATTACAAAAAAGTGGTGGCCAGTTTAAAGAAATAACAAGTTTTGAAAATTTCGATAAAATAATAACAACCGCAATGGCGGGTATTGCAGGAAAGTCCGTGGTATTACTTACTTCTACCATACATTCACCTTCCACTTTACAACTTATAAGTGAATTTTTAGCAAAATATCCCGGAGGTCGTCATGTGCAATATGATGCCGTAAGTTACAGCGGTATGATATTGGCCAATGAAGCTAGTTATGGTAAAAAAGCCTTGCCTCAATACCGTTTTGACAAAGCAACGAATATCGTTAGCCTTGGGGCCGATTTTCTTGGAACATGGTTAAGTGTTACAGAATATAGTAAGCAGTATTCGCAAACTAAAAAAATAAATTCTGGTAAACCAGAGCTGAGCCGTCATATTCATTTTGAAAGCATGATGAGCATGACAGGAAGTAATGCAGATGATAGGTATACCCACAAACCATCTGAAACAGGAAATGTTGCCTTAGCATTACTTGCAAAGTTAGGAGGTGCTGTTACAGCTCCGGTGTTTAAAAATGCAAGACTAACAAAAGGTATTGAACAAACTGCAGCGTTACTTGCTGCAAATAAAGGAACTTCTTTGGTGGTGTGTGGAAGCAATGATGTAAATGTTCAGTTAATCGTAAATGCAATTAACGAAGCAATTGGCGCCAACGGTACAACCATTAATTGGAGTAACACATCAAACATTAGAAAAGGCATAGATACTGAAATAGTAACGCTTGCAGCTGATATGAATGCTGGAAATGTTGGTGCTCTTTTAATTTATGACTGTAACCCGGTTTATACTTATTTAGACGGTAAAAAGTTTGCAGCATCCTTGTTAAAAATACCGGTATCTGTTTCTTTTAATTCAACAATGGATGAAACAACAGAGCTGTGTAAATATATTTTACCTAATAATCATTGGTTAGAAAACTGGGGAGATACAGAAGCAGTAACAGGATATATAAGTATCATACAACCAATCATCAACCCATTATTTAAAACAAGACCATTTCAAACATCATTACTTAATTGGAGTGGCGGAGCATTGGTAGCTCCTGTCGTTGTAAAAGACAGTATAACTAAAGGATATGTTCAAGGTACGATACCAGAAATTACAGATGCTTACGAAAGCTATCTAAAAAAATATTGGGCAACAAAGCTTGCATCAATTAATCTGTGGGATAAAGCTTTGCAGGATGGTATTATTGAAACTACCGGTACTGCAGTTTTTACAAGGGCTTCTTATAGTGGGGCAAACATATCTTCAGCGGCCGCAAAAATTGCTGCTGTAAAAAATGGTGAATATGAAGTGGTACTTTATCAAAAAATTGGAATGGGTACCGGTAACCAAGCCAATAATCCTTGGTTGCAGGAACTTCCAGATCCTATTACGAAAGTAACATGGGATAATTATGCAATGGTGGCACCTTCTATGGCAAAAAGCATGTTTAATTTTGATGTTACCAATCCAAATAAAAAAGATGCCGATAAATATGAAGTACATCCTGAAAAACCAGTAATGAAAGTTACTGTAAATGGGAAGGTTTTAAGTTTGCCTGTTGTAATTATACCGGGGTTAAATGCTAATACCATTGCCATTGCAGTTGGTTACGGACGTGGAAATGCCGGTGCTGAAAAAGAAGTTAACTTAGACAGAATAGGTCGAGCGGCCTTTGGCGCAGGACAAAATGCATATATTTTTGCAGGCTGGGATGGTACAACTTTCTCCTATTCTTCTCCAGCATTAATTGAAAAAACTGCAGATACTTATGCAATTGCTCAAACGCAGGTACATGGTTTTACAGAGGGGCGTCCGGTTGTT
>JANLVW010000276.1:0-1221 GCA_031364205.1 Ferruginibacter sp. | reverse complement strand
ATTTACCAATTCTGTGTGTGGATCATCTTTCATACGAGGATCAGGATTTGTACCAAAATAAGCATATGGCCAACCATAAAAAGCACCCGGTTTTACGCTTGTTGTATAATCAGGTACAAGATCATCTCCAAGATCATCTCTTTCATTTACGGCTGTCCACAAATTTTTAGTAACAGGCTCAAATCCAAGTCCTACAGGGTTTCTAAGCCCTGCTGCATATATTTTTTCTCCTGTTCCATCAGGATTTATTTCTAAAATATTTGCCCGACTAATTTCTTTATCCATTCCATTTTCGCCGTTATTGCTACCTGAACCCACCGTAATATAAATTTTGGTACCGGCTTCGTTTGCAATAATATTTCTTGTCCAGTGGTTATTATATCCGCCCGCAGGTAACGATACAATTCTTTTACCTTCTAACGGTAAAGAAGTATCCCCGATTTTATAATCATACATTTCCAAACCGTCTGTATTGGCAACGTAAAAATGATTGTTTAAAATCAGCATTCCTAAAGGCTGGTTTAAATTTTCGGCAAAAACAAAGGCTTTTTCGTAACTGCCGTTTTTATCTGTATCCCTAAACAACCTTATTCTGTTTGCACTACGGCCAAGATTTTGCGTTTTTATTTTTCTGGAAACACTTGCGCCGAATTTTTTAATACCTGTTAAAACGGTATTACTTTCGACAATAAAAATATCTCCATTAGGTGCTGCATAAATCCATCTCGGATTATCTAATCCTTCAGCAAATTTACTTATTGTAAAGCCTGCAGGTGCTATGGGAGTTTCCCCTTCCTTCCAACCAATTACTTTACTAAAGTTTTTGTTTGATTTTGTGGCGTAAGGTGCAGGAAGATTGTTTGAGTCAGCAACTTTTGCAGAGGATATTTTTTGCTGTTTATTTTGTTGCGGAGATGCGCAGGCATTTAAATAAAAGGAGCAGGCAAAAAGAGTAATGTAAAAAAGGAATTTATGCATAAAGATATTTTTGAAAATTAGTGGAAGAATTGTGCCAATAATATTACAAAGAAATTTTACAGCAGATGCGAATTTATTTACTTAAAGAAGAAATTTAAATAAATCAGCCAATAAGATTTAGCAACATAAATTTTTATGTGCAATTTTGCAGCAATTATTAAAATTACATGAACAAAAAAGCAGCACTTGGTTTTATTTTTTTTACGCTTGTCTTAGATGTTACCGGTCTTGGTTTGATTATAC
>JANLVW010000230.1:0-7800 GCA_031364205.1 Ferruginibacter sp. | reverse complement strand
AATAGGCCCGGTACAAACGTTTGGCAGAGGGAATTATTTTAGTGGTTGTATCTTCTATATTGGTATGATGGAAGCCTGCATGATTTAGTTGCGCAGTAAAATTTTTGATGGTTGCAAAATCATCAATTGCCCAACCGTTAGCCCATTGTTTAATGAGTGCGGCATCTTTTTCTGCAAGATTTTCCTGCTTAAAAAAATCTGCCAAAATTAACCTGCCACCTTTTTTAAGCAATCGGTATGCTTCGTCTATAAATTTACTTTTATCACTTGCATGGCACACACTTTCTATTGCCCAAATAATATCAAAACTTTCGGCTTCATAATTTGTAGCAGTAAAATCCTGTTGTTCAAATATGGCAAGTGATTGTACATTTTCGTTTTTTGCAAGGTCCTTCGCAGTTTGCACCTGTTTGGCGCTAAGGCTTATGCCTGTTACATTGCAACCAATATTTTTTGCAAGCCACAAAGCAGAACCGCCAATGCCGCAACCTGCATCTAAAACTTTATGATGCTTATCAATACCTGCTTTTGAAGCTAATATTTTATTGATGTTTAGTAAGGCTTCGTGAAAGTTTTTTGTGCTGCTGTCCCAATAACCATAATGCAGAGAGCGGCTACGCTCAAGATCCCACAAACGTTTGTAATGCGTTTGGCTGAGGTCGTAATATTGCTCTACATCTTTATTGGAGTACATTTTCTATAAAGGTTTATTGCAAAGAGAACAAAGACTTTTCACGAAGAACACAAAGAAGGTTATAAGCTAAGGGAACAAAGAGTTAAAAAGTAGAACAAGGGGCACGTCAGTTTAGTGAAGTGCCCTTTGTAAAATATTTCTTTTTGTGAACCTTGTGTTTCCCTTTGTGTTATTTGTGGTTCGAACCTACTTCATTGTAAAACTGTCCAAAAATTTCGTAGTGAAATTGCCGCTTTTAAAATCTTCGTTTTGCATAAGCTGCAAATGAAAAGGAATTGTCGTTTTTATCCCTTCAATTACATACTCACTTAATGCTCTGTACATGGTATTGATGGCTTCTTCACGTGTGCGTGCAACGGTAATTAACTTAGCAATCATACTGTCGTAATATGGCGGAATTACATAGCCCGCATAAACATGACTATCAACCCTAACACCATGCCCACCGGGCTGGTGAAGTACAGTAATTTTGCCTGGTGACGGGCGAAAATCATTGTAAGGATCTTCAGCATTTATTCGGCATTCAATTGCGTGCATTTGAGGGTAATAATTTTTACCGCTTACTTTTTCGCCTGCTGCAACTTTTATTTGTTCCTTTATTAAATCATAATTTATTACTTCTTCTGTTACACAATGTTCTACTTGTATACGGGTATTCATTTCCATGAAGAAAAAATCACGGTGCTTATCTACAAGAAACTCAATTGTACCAACACCTTCGTAGTTTATACATTTCGCTGCTTTTACTGCAGCATCACCCATACGCTCCCGCAATTCATCCGTCATAAATGGTGAAGGACTTTCTTCTACCAATTTCTGGTGACGGCGCTGTATGGAGCAATCTCTTTCACTCAGATGACAAGCATTCCCATATTGATCTCCCACTACCTGTATTTCTATATGGCGTGGTTCCTCTACAAATTTTTCCATGTAAAGCCCATCGTTTTTAAAAGATGCTGCTGCTTCTGTTTTGGCATTGTCAAAATTCTTTTCAATATCTTCTTCTTTCCAAACAACCCTCATGCCCTTGCCACCACCACCGGCAGTAGCTTTAATAATAACAGGGTAACCAATTTCTTTAGCTGCCCATTTTGCATGCTCTACACTATCCAACAAACCATCTACTCCAGGCACTACGGGTACTCCTGCCGCTACCATGGTTGCCTTTGCAGTTACTTTATCTCCCATTGCGCTTATCATATCCGGCGTGGGGCCTATAAATTTAATTCCATGGTCGCCACATATTTTTGCAAATTTTGCATTTTCTGCCAAGAAACCATAGCCTGGGTGAATAGCATCTGCATTGGTAATTTCTGCCGCAGCCATTATGTGTGCTACGTTTAGGTAACTATCTGCACTGGCAGGTTTGCCAATGCACACTGCTTCATCTGCAAACTTTACATGCAGGCTGTCTTTATCTGCTGTAGAATAAACAGCAACGGTTTTGATACCCATTTCACGACAGGTACGTATAACTCTAAGAGCAATCTCGCCACGGTTGGCTATAAGAATTTTTTTAAACATGGTTCTCTTTTTAAAATTAGTTTTAGCTTTTTTAAAATCAGCTAATCAGCAAATTAGGAAGGATCTACCAAAAACAACGGTTGATCATATTCTACAGGGCTTGCGTCATCTACCAATATTTTTACAATCTTTCCTGCGATTTCACTTTCTATTTCATTGAAGAGTTTCATTGCCTCTATAATACAAACTACTTTACCGGGTGTTACTTCGTCTGCAACATTTACAAATAATGGTTTATCCGGAGATGATGAGCGATAGAAAGTGCCGATCATAGGACTTTTAATAGTAATGAAATTATCTATTTTTAGTGCTTCAACAGGAGCTGCGGAAGTAACTAAAGTTTGAACGGGGGCTGCAACTGCTACGGGTGGCGGTGCCATATATTGAGGAGCTGCACTTTGAGTATATATCTTTTGAGAAGAATCTTTCTTTTGTTTGATGGTAATTTTGGTCCCATCTTCTTCAATGGTTATTTCACCTATAGAAGTTTTATTTATAAGTTTTACTAACTCCTGAATTTGCTTAATGTCCATAATAGTTTGTTGGATGAATGAATGCAATGTTGAAATGGGCGGCTAAGATAGGAAATGATTAAAGAAAAGGACAAGTATAATTTTTTAAAAATGGTCAAAAAGCTTGTTTTTTATTGCGAAAACGACAATTTTTGATCATAAATGTATAAAAACCTCATAAAATCTTTAAAAATCATTAACCTCTTAATTCACTAAAACAAAAATGGATAATTACGAAAGTGATTATCCATTTTAAAATATTAATAATAAAAGTTAGCCTTTTACTCTTTCAACGTATTCTCCTGTTTTTGCAAGGATTCTTATTAATTCACCATCGTTTACAAATAATGGCACGTTTACGGTTGCACCAGTTTCAACTGTGCAGGGCTTTAAAGTCTTTGTAGCCGTATCACCTCTCATGCCTGGCTCACTGTATGTAACCAGCAATACAATTTTATCAGGTAATTCAACACTCATTGGCACATCAGTTTCTCCGTTTATAGACACGGTTACTTCTTGCCCATCTTTTAAAAATTTTGGCGCATCAATCATTGTTTCAGGTACGGTAATCTGTTCAAAAGTTTCTACATCCATAAAACTGTACCCTGTATCATCTTTATAAAGATATTGATATGCTCTCTTTTCTACACGGACAGGATAAATAGTTTCGCCTGAGTTCCATGTTTGTTCAATCGTACGGGAATTATCTACACCCTTCAATTTAGCCCAAACTTTTGCTGCAGAACGGGCTGTTTTATTTTGTCCGAAATCTATTACTGTATATAAACTTCCGTCAACTTTAATTATGAGGCCTGAGCGTATATCTTGGGTACTTGCCATTTTAATTGTATTTTTTTATTGGTGGTAAAAGTAGCGTAAATTTTTTCATTAAAGCCATTCCTGAGCGTTGTCTACATAATGAACAGGTTTAATATTATTTGATAATTTTAGAAATTCAATTTGTACAATATATTTGTCGTACTATAATTTTATTAATGGATCAACTCACTTTAGGAATAGGCATACGACTGCAACATACACTTTACGGCCCCGGAGTAATAGTAGGCATTCGATACGCTACTTACATTATTTCTTTTATAGAATCAGGCATAAAAGAAATTGATAAAGCGGATGAGAAACTCGAAGAAATTATCCCTGAAAATGTTACTGAAGAAATAGAAACAACTTCAGAGCTTGAAAAATCTTTGCTTAAAATTTTAAAAATGTGGGGAGGCGTAGGAGAGATTGTAGTACTTGGCGATAAATGGTTGGGAGGTAAAATGTTGTTGCAAACCGCAGATAAAACTTTAAAGCCAAAAGAAATTCCTATTGAAGATTTTTTTCATAAAATTGTAATGCTGAGAGACCGACTACGGGTTCTGGAACAGAACATAAACAGTCATAAAAAACTTACTGAGGAAGACAAGGTGAACATACAACAATACATTACCCGTTGTTATGGATCTCTCACAACTTTTAATGTACTTTTTAAAAATAAGGAGCAATTTTTTGTAGGGGATAAGGCAGATAAAGATGAATAGAAAAGCCTTTAATAAGGCTATCAAAGGCTTTTCCCATTTCAAAAAATCACCTAAACATTATCTGCTCATGCGCAATTGTGGTTCCATAAACAATTTCTAAGATATAATGAGCATTTGCTGTAAATGTTGGCACCTTAAAACTTAAAAGCGTTCCGGATTGCGTAAACCTTTTTGAATAAAGTTTTTGACCCGTCATGGTTAAAATATTTACATCAACTGTTGAGTTAGGTGTTTCATACAATTTAATATTTATCAAATTATTTATAACCGGGTTTGGATATACGCTTATTAATTGCTGCTGGTTATTACGCAATAGAACTGCGTTGGAATATTTTACAACCCCCAGGTTATTTCTACCGGCAATTTTATAATACATTTTAGCTATGTTTTTTACCTCTGTATACAGGTAACTTTCTGCAGCATTAAGGCTTGTATTCGTTATTCGTTTAACGTCTGTAAAAGTTATTCCATCCGATGAAAATTCTACTGCAAAAGATGTGTATTTGTAGTTTTCTGCTACCTTGTAATTTAATCTTGCTTCACCATTTATATATTGACCGGTTAATTCTATGCCTTTAACGGCAGATAAATTGGATGATTTAAAAATTGGTAAACGGGCATAAGTACTGCCTAAAACGTTATCAGTTTCTTTAGCTGAAAGGCAAAGCCAATCCTGCATTACACTTGCATACAATTGCCTGAAATCGTATTGCATGGGTAACAATGTATTGTTATCTATTGTTGTAGGAAGTACCGGAGAAGTGCCTATCATGCCGGGTATAGGGTTGGCCGTTCCTACAACCGCTGTTGGATTGGTGTTAAGTGCTGCGCCAAAAAACATAACTGGCGCTGCAGTGCCATGGTCGGTTCCTACACTTGCGTTGCTTTTTACTCTTCTACCAAATTCACTGTAAGTCATGCCTGTCACTTTATCATCCTTACCCATTAACCCAAGGTCAGTTTGAAAAGCGCCAATCGCCTTTGAAAGAATGCCCAGAATTTTTGCCTGGTAACCTATAGATTTATCATTTACATCTACCTGGCCCTCGTGCGTATCATGAGAGTTTGGATGGTTAACAATATAGATAGGGGTTTTTAGCCCGCCATTAATAAGTTTAGCAACAATTTTAAGCTGATCGGCAAGGCTGTTACCTGTAGGGTAAGTAGCAGCCTGTGATTGAGGAACATTGTATGCATTTTGAATTACGACTCTGTAAGCATTGCTCTGGTCTTTCATCAATCTTAAAAAAGAAAGTTCTCTGCCATAATCATTGTTGGGTGCAGCATCAGTAATACCATTTATTACATTTAATAAGGCAGTAGGATTTGGAGCATTATAACCCATATTTATTGCCGGACCCTGTAACGAAAACGGTAGCGTTGAACCAATTTGTATAGCTAACGGATCAGGCATATCTGCATTGGGAAATGCGGTAGGAAAACCGGCATACTGGGTGTCCAGTTCGCGGCCAAGCCAGCCACTGTTTAAAGTTGTATTACTTCCCGAAGCAGAAAACCAAATATCTGTTGCTCTAAAATGACTGAAACTTGGGTTAGCATAAGATACGCCTTGTACAATCATCAACTTACCGTCATTATATAAATTTTTCATTTCGGGCATTGCTGGGTGCAGGCCGGTTGTAATATTATTGTTTAAGGTTGAAATAGCGTTTTGCGGCATTAACAAATTTGTTCTTGCGCTTTGAAGCTGGCTGTAATAATCTAAGGGGAAGACCATGTTTAAACCATCATTGCCACCATTCATTTGTACAATCACCAATATTTTACCACAACCGTATGATGCCTGCGCAAGCGCATCAAGCATACTGCTGCCCGTTTTTGGGGCACCCATAACAGGGATACCATTTATAATTAGCGGAGCTGCAATAAGCGAACTTGTTTTTAAAAAGGATCTGCGTTTCATCAGTAATATATTTTCCTGTTTTAGAAATTAGTTTAATGTTTTAAAACCAGTTTTACATTAGCTGGTATTCTGCCAGCTGAACAATAGTATACAATAAATTCTTCAGTCTGTCAGTAACCAGGCTTTTGTAAGAAGCATTAGTTGGTGCACCCACATAATTTATCCATGCTACTGTCCAGTACCCGTCAGTAATTTGCTGGTATAAAAGTGTTTGTTGTTTAATAGCATTTTTTTGGGTTAAACTTAAATCAACAGGTAGTAAATACTTTAAACATTCTGCAACCAATTCGTTAGGGTTACTGATGTCTATTGAAGTAAACTGCTGCACGTAGGCAATCGGTTCTACTTTAATAAGTGTTACAAGTCCATTATAATTTAAACTGTAACCTATTCCAAAAATTCGCTCTAAAAATGCAAATCTTTTTTGAATTGTGTTAGTATTTATCCAGTATTCGTGATAGGCAGGTGTTTGGTAATAAGCATTCCAGCCAGAGACGTTTGGTATACTACCCATGCGTTGCTCCATGGGCAGGCAAATGATATTATTAAAAAATCCCAACAGCTGGTATTGAGCCTGGTAACTTGTAGGTGTAGCAACATTATATGTTGTATTAAAATGTTTTAAGGTACTTATTACTGCATCTAAAGGAGATTTTATCATCACTCCACGGTTTGCCATATCAAAAAAATGTTCACTTTTAAAAAGCTTGTCTAATACCGGTAAAATATTCCAGTTGTTTGCAACAAAAGTTTGTGCAAGCGGAGTAATTATGTTTGCTTCAATATTTGCATCAATATCATAATAAATAAAATACCTGTAAAGTCTGCGGCAGATGTATTCAGACACAACTTGTTTTTTGGAAAATATTAAATCTATAAATGCATCCAGCTCACTGGCACCATTTGCTAAATTTGCAGGAGTAGGATTTTGTATAACTGTATTATTAAAAAATGCCGAAAACTGCTTGGTACCAGTTTTATGAAAGGAAGGAACAAATGAAGTTATTGGTGTAGCGGTATTTAAATTTTGTACTCGCCACCCTGTAAGTACCTGTGCCGCAGCAATAACATCTGCCTGTGTGTATTGACTTAAAGGATCTTTCCCTAAAGTAAAAAGTTCCATTATTTCTCGTGCAAAATTTTCATCAGGCGCTGAGGCTGTATTTGCTTGGTTGTTCAAATAATACATCATCGCCGGTTGAGTTGCTAAATTTCTAATTAGCACTTTAAAATTACCGGTTGGATTATCTCTAAACATTTTAAAATACGAGTAAAAGATTCTTGCACTATTCGTACTTGTAAAACTGTTGTTGGAATTATTTATAGCATCAAAATCTATTGGTAAAAAATGGTACCAGAACCAAACCATTTTTTCTTTAATTGTTACATCACTGTTTAAAGCCTGTTCAAATAACCAGCATCTTTGACCTTCAATTCTATAACGGTTATTTGCCTGTTGCAAAAGAGTTGTTGGAGCATCGATATTTGGGCTTGGATTGTTGGTCCAATCTGCACCATAAGGAACAGCCCCGGTATCTACAGCTAAATTTTGATACCAGTTTATAGGTGGTGAAGGCGCAGCCGGGTTTATATTTAAAATTATAT
>JANLVW010000263.1:0-15748 GCA_031364205.1 Ferruginibacter sp. | reverse complement strand
TATTTAAAGTATTTTATAAACTTAATAGGCGTTTGACAACTTAAAACGAGTTGCTCCTTTAAGTTACAAACAAATAAAATGAACAATGCTATTGTTTTGCTTTTTAGGATGAAAATGGCAAAAAATAAAGTCCTTTCTTTTCCATTAAAAAGCAATGCCAATGTATTTTCTGCAAAAGTTTTTTACTACTTTTTACTTCAAAAAAGACTATGCATCAAAACTCGTTGCCTGGGATATTGCCTACACAACATTTCTATCCTTTATATTGCGTAACGTATTAAAAATTGCATTTAGTTCAACAACAGTATCACTTTTAAATTAATATTATTTTTATTTCCTTCATCAATATTTTACTATATCATTTTAGGGATATCGATTTTATAATATTTATTATCTGATGTACCTCTAAATTTAAACTCCATACTTGGAATTCCAACTCCCATATTTTTGAAATACTAATCTTGTTTTTTAAAAAGAATAGCGCATCTCGATCTGCCATATTAAGCTAACTGCATTGTCACCTGAGGAAAAGGGAACAAACATACTTACGCCCGGCCTCACACTAAATGATCCTTTCTCAAAACTCCCCTGCAGTTCTGCTTCAGCATTACTAAGGGAAAAGCTTTTTTTAGCAACCTGGGTATTAGCCACAATTACAGTACCGTTTCTCTTTTTTCTTTTTACAACTTTATTGTAATTTTTATTGGCAGAAATATATCGGGAACTACGCAACAAGCTAAAGTATTCATTTGTGCCTGCATTTAATTTTAGTTCCGGAACAAGGGATAACGTAGCATCCGATATTTCTTTTTGAAACACATGGCTTATTCCAGCCGAAACATTTACATCGTTTACGGATTTGCTGCTTTGTGCAGTTTTTAATGTACCAAAACCATAACCCAAAGTAAGCGTTGGCATTACCCAAGGCTTTTTATAAGTACTGGAGAAATAAAGCTCATTGGTAATGGGTGACGATGGTATGCCTATGTTATCGGTAAAAAAATAGTGGCTGTAATCGGCAACTACATCAAATAATTCTTTGTTGTAACTCTGCAAACCCGCTGTAACCTGATGTGCATAAATACCCGCTGAAGGACCCCCTGCAACAAACTTGGGGGAGTAGGAAATGCCCAAGCCATTACTATTTCTAAGGTCTATAACCGGTGCTATGGACAATGAATTATTGTAGCTTGTATCAATGCCCGTAATGCTAATCGTTGGGACAGGCATAAACCCCAAGCCAACGGAAAAATGAAATGTTTTAGAACTGTCCTGTGCGGTGCAGGTAAAACTGAAAACGATAAAAAAAAGAATGGAGATTGTTTTTTTCATAAGGTGAGGGGGGTATTTTTTAGGGGTGATAAATTATTAGTTATAGAATAGGAAATATAATGAGTGAGGGAGTAAAATTAGAACATAGGCTAAAATTGAATAAATATAAGCATACTGAAAGATTTGCTTTGATAATTATTATCGCAGAGGTGGCCAGGAAGGACATCACTAACACACCCTCAATTATGCCATGCATCTTTGAGGTGAGTAGTTTCATAATTTATTGTTAGTTAAGTGTAAATTAGTCGTTATTTTTTTTCAGTACTTTATTGAATTTTAAATTTACTTGAAATGTTTTCAGCAATTGTTTCGTTTTGCGAAGTACTCGCCTGATAAGTACAATTATGCTGCCTGGCAAGTCTAAAAGTATGCTTTGTAAAGTAGCATGCATTCATTTTAAATTATTAAAGTACCAACTATAATATTAATACACTAACGTTTTAAACTATGGTTTATTACTGCATTTGGTAATATTTTATTACTTATAGGTTTTATTAATTTTTCAAATGGTCCCAATTAATTAAAACATTCCAAACTAAAGGTGCATCATGCAAATTGAGAAAACGGTGCAGAGGATCAAAAGTAAAAGCAATGACTCTTCCCGAGCCAACAGGAATATTAAAAATAGCACCATGACCAATGATTGTCTGTTCGTTTTTCACCATGCCTGAAAGGACATAAGGGATATCTTTTTTATCAGTTTCTTTTGCCGGAATTGTTTCTTTTTGGTCAGGCATACCCAGTATAGGTCCAATATATTTTTCCTCATCTTTCAATGACTTTGTACCATATTGCAGCAACATCATATTTCGATTATATTTTGCCACCTGAAGTAATGGACCATTACCCCTGAAAATTGGAAAGACTTCAGGAAACCCATAAAGAATAGGGCTATCGGTTTTTCTTACCTTAACATTTATTACCGAACCGGGATGAAAAAGTCCCACAGCATCTGCTGTTTGCAAATCCTTTACAATACCGGTGTTTGCAAGAATTTGCGATGAATTATCAAGACTGATAATTACACCTGCATTTTCTACAAACTCCCTAAGTTGAGCCATACCCGCAAAACCCGGTCCTCCCGTCATATCAGTTGTAGAATCCGGAAACCCATGTGATGGAAATGCGGTTGTTTTGGTATACGGCATTGGGCCAAATTTGCTGTCTATTTCATTTATAAAATCACTGGCTGAGCCGCCTGTTCGTGGAATTAAAATTACATCAAACCTTTTCCTCAATCCTCCTATTTTCAAATCATCTTTATTGATAGAAGTATAGGGTATTCCCAATTGTTCAAACGTATATCTTGCCCAACCCTCATCCTGTGTGTTATACCAGGTATGGTATATGGCAACCTTCGGTAAGTTTACTGCATGTTCTTTGGCAACAGAAATATTTTTTGTAGCCTGCAGATCAAGCCCAAATTTTTTGGATAAACTTTTTGCTTCCTCTAGATTAATTCCTTTAAATACAACCGATCCTGCGGGCATTGAATCTTTTGCTCCTGCCAGGATTATTTTATCATCCAATACCGATGCTGTTGCATTTGTATTTTGTGACCGAAGCCAATATAACGCAGACAATAAATAGTTTTGTGCCTTATAATTACAAACGTAACTGGTACCCGATCCTTTTATTTGACCATTATATTGTACATCTTTTATAACAGGTTTAAGATTGCTTAAAATATATTTTATGCTGTCTTCTGTTCGCACATTTACACCGTATAAATAACCGAGTGTCCATGCAATATCATCGTAAGGCGGAAACTTTGCTTCTTTTGAAAAATTCTGTTTTGTTAACAGCGATACTGCAAGATTTCGGTAAGGTTGATCGAGTAAAATAACATAATCATTTTTATTTTTACCAGTGTCAACCTGCTGTACTTCTATATTTTGTTTGCGTAGCTGGTTTATAAGATAAGCAGCCATCATCGGGTCATGCTGATCCGCAGGAATAACAAAGGCACGTGGCTTATCTTCTTTACCCTTTCTGATATTGTTTAAACCTTTTTGATAGAAATTCCGCAACAATACTTTTGCATTATCTGCAGTGTAAGATAGAGATGCAAGCACACCGGCTTCCATATAATTAATGTTGTTGCGGGATGACCAATAAACCTGTTGTGTGGCAGGATCGGGGCGGTACCATTCTTTACTTGTGACTGCATCACCCGCATATTTCATGTTAGACAAATCACGCAAATAAGTGTTTGCGCCGGCATTACCAAACGTTTCATAAAAGCGCCCAATAGAGTTATGGTTGTTGGCAACCCAAATACCATAGCCCGGGTACCAGCCATCGTAAAATGCCCATGTAAATGCGCCGGGTAAACCCTGTGCTGCTAAAGCTGTAATATCATGGTTGGCCATTATCTGCCATTCACCAATTGTTATAGGGTCAACAGTTTCGTTGTAGGGCCCTGTTCCTGTTGACATATAAATTAAAGGAACAGATTCGTGGAGGTCAAGCATAACGGTGGGATGCCAGTCATAATAAATATTAAAAATGGTTTTTGTAAGTTCTTGCGATACCTGTATACCATCGCGGTTATTATCATGAAAAACATATTTGCCCCAATACGGTGGGGAATAACTGTAGCCATCATCAAAATTTGTTCTTGCTTTTGAATAGCGGTAGTACCAGTCTACCTGCTTGTCACGCCCATCAGGTTCTGATACCGCATTGATGATAACAATAATATTATCCCGGATTTTTTTTATGTCATCAGTGTTGTCAGTTACCAACCTGTAAGCAAGTTCCATCAGCATTTCGGGCGAGCCCATTTCTGTTGAGTGAAGCCCTCCGTTTAAATAAAAAACTGGTTTTGTACTGTTGATGATGGGCTTAACATCTGCTGTGCCTACTTTTCTTGGATCAGCTAAAAGTGCTAACTGGTTTTTAAAAAAATCAGGGCGTTTCATGGCATCTTCATTACCAATCATTACCAGGTTAATGGCACGACCTTCTTCTGTTGTGCCTACCTGCTTTATCGTTATTAATGAGGAACTGGCTGCAAGCTTTTTATAATAATTGTATATCTCATCTGTATGATGCATAATGCCAGGAGCACCTATAATATTTCCAAAAAACTTTTGTGGGGAAGGAACCTGCGCATCTATAACAAGGTTGAGTACAGAAGAAGGGAGAAACCTTTTATCTGTAGTATATTCTTTTATTTTTCGATTGTAAGATTCATCAATTTGCTGTGCGTTTACCTGTGTAGATGTAAGCAGTACAAACAGAAATGAAAGACAATGCAGTTGTCGGAAAAATAACATAAAAATTGGTTTTATAAAAAAGAAAGTAGTTAATATTTACTAATGGTCTGTTCTCTTCACCAACCATAATTAATTTTAGCATGATTAGTTTTATGTTGTGGCAGGCTTCCACAATTTAATTGTAAAACCTACACAGCACAAAAGTTTGTTTCGTAATGTTTATTTTATCCTGAGGTGTTTTTTTATTATTAATGGCTGTCTCCAGTACAGGAAAGGCAAAAGAGTATCACTAACATGAACCAGTCAAAAATGAAGGAAAAACATTAAACTGGAGCTGGAATATTTTTTTTAAGCTGTGCAAATACAGCTTTCAAAATGGATTTGCAGCAAGAGCCCGCAAATTTGATGTTAGCGACAGGTTTGATTTTTTAATACAATGTGTTATTGGGGTCCCATAAAAGGTACAAGTCCGTGCTTTTTGAAAACAACTTTTATTTTCTCAATATCAGGTGATCCGCCTGCATTTACAATAACAGCAAGCTCTTTAAAATATTCTGAACCTATTAACCCCGGTGTTGATACAGCTAGAGCTTTCGCATTTTCTTGGCTTAAGTTATCAAAACCGTGTACTATACCTTTTGGAATAAATAAAGATTGTCCCTCCTTTAATTCTTCAGTTTTCCCATCCACAGTAAAGGTCATAATACCTTCAAGTACGTAAATAGTTTCATCAAAACTTTCATGATAATGAGGTAAAGGAACTTTAGCACCAACAGGCACTAAAAACTCAAATATGGTCAATGTTCCATTGGTATCTGAAGCTTCAAGAAGAAACTTTATCTCTAACTGTCCTATCCTGATTATTTCTTTAGTTTTTGTCATAAACGTAAATCATTATTTGATTATTTATAGCTGTAGAGTAAAGTATTTATTATCACATAAATAAAAAAGAGTTTGGCGTTTTTTAGGAATTATAGTTTCTGTATATCCCTAAGCAGAGCCTGATTGATGCATAAGATAAACATAAAAATTAAGAACTAATGTTTGGTGATAGATGGTCAATTGAGACAACCTGAAAACCATCCAATTAAATTAAGTACTCAAAAAATTACCTGGCAAAAATTAGATTTCACAAATTTCAATACTGTGCAGGCTGAGTAAAAAATAATACTGATTAATTGTACAGTAATAAAGCAAATTATGAAATTACCAGAGAGTTGTTGAACTTTATACTTTTAGACCAAATATTAATTTGACAAAAGGAATTATTTATTTACGCGAAAGTTTATATTATTTAATGCTGAGATAACTTTCCTCAATTTGCTTGCTGCAAATATGCTTAAAGGGTGCAGCTTTTGACCTAGTAACACTGTGCGTTTATATCATCAATACAAAAGTATTTTTTCTATTAAATTATACAGATTCGGTTCGCTTTATATTACTCTTTAATGGTCTATATTTCTACAATCATCTTACCTGTATTATCACCGCTAAACAAGCCCATCAGGGCTGATGGAAGTTTATCAAAGCCCTTTACAATCGTTTCTTTATATTTTAATTTTCCTTCTTTAAGCCAAAGAGACAAATGGCTAAGACCTTCCTCAAACTGGCCTTGGTAATTGCTCACAATAAAGCCCTGCATTAAAACACTTCTGGTTAACAACATCGGTTGCATTCTGGGACCCATTGGTATTTCAGTGCTGTTATATAAAGCAATTTGTCCGCACAATACAATTCTTGCGTGGAAGTTTATATTGCTGATAACAGCATCGGAAATTCCCCCACCTACATTATCGAAATAAACATCTACCGCATTTGGACAAACATCAGCGATAGATTTTTTAATGTCAGCAGATGTTTTATAATTAATGACTTCATCAAAACCAAATTCTTCTTTCAGCAGTTTTACTTTTTCGTCGCTGCCTGCTATCCCAACTACACGACAACCATGCAATTTAGCTATTTGTCCAACCACTATACCAACCGCTCCGGCAGCACCAGACACAACAACTGTTTCTCCAACTTTGGGTTTACCAACATGCATTAAACCAAAATAAGCAGTCAGACCGGGCATACCTAAAATACCCAAATAATAACTTGCAGGTGCTATTGATGTATCTATTTTTATTAGACCGTTTTCTGTAGCAATACAATGTTGCTGCCATGGAAGATTACCTGTAATAATATCATTTTCTTTAAAATTTACTGAATCACTTTTTAGCACTTTAGCTACAACACCGCCGGTAATTGGTTTACCAATTTCAAATGGAGGAACGTATGATTTTGCATCATTCATTCTGCCACGCATGTATGGGTCTACAGAAAAAAACATAGCTTCTAACAATACTTCTTTATCTTTTATTTCAGGCAACTCAAATTCATTGGTCTGAAAATTTTCCATTACTGGCTTACCTTTAGGTCTGCTGATAAGTACAATTTGCTTTGTTGTCATGATGTATAGAAATTTTAAGTTCAGGTTTTAAAATATGCTTAAGAGCTTTTTAGAATGCCGAATATTTTTTAAATAAATTGATTCTTTCCACTTTATTATATAAGAAGAATCCTAAACATTTATATTTTATTTTCAAGGTTGTAATGCACAAATCATTTAGTTATATTCTTACTTTTTGTTGTTAATGTGGCTTTGCTAAAACCATTAAAATTATATTGTTTTGAATGAGCATATTCTACAAAGTCTCAGTGAGACAATCCAAAAAAGCAGCGACCAAAAATCCTTCCGAATTTGTTGACGCTGCTTCTTCTTCAAACTGCTGCCAACATAAACGAAGGTTCCATTTTCAAAATATAGGTTTAGTTTTAATTTAGATGCCTTTTAAAGTTCATTTTTGTAATCTGACAAACCCGGTAAATAAAATTTGACCTTAATACTTAGGAAAAAAAGTAGCAATTTTAAAACCAAACAAAGTATTTAACTCAAAAAATATGGCTTCAGGATTTTTTGCATTATTAGATGATATTTCTGCTTTGGTAAAAGCAAGCGCCGCCAGTTTAGATGATGTGCCTGCCCAGGTTGCTAAAACTACCGGAAAAGTTTCAGGCATTGTCATTGACGATACGGCGGTTACACCAAAGTATGTTGTTGGCCTCGACCCATCCAGGGAACTTTCTATTATTTTTCAAATAGCAAAGAAATCCCTGATCAATAAAATTTTAATATTAAGTCCCGCTGCCTTATTGCTTGGGTATTTTGCCCCTTGGGCTATCACACCTATTTTAATGTTAGGTGGTGCTTATTTATGTTTTGAAGGTTACGAAAAGGTACATTCTTTATTTAGCAAACACCCCGAAGTGACGGCAGAAAGCGAAGCATTAAAAACCATAACACCAGAGGAACTGGAAAAGGAACGGGTAGCAAGTGCTGTTCGCACAGATATAATTCTGTCATCAGAAATTATGGCTATTACCTACAGCCAGATAACTGACCAGCCAATAGTAAACCAAATTGCAGTGATGCTTGCCGTAGCGGTTTTTATTACTGTAGCGGTGTACGGCTTTGTTGGTTTCATTGTAAAAGCAGACGATATTGGGGTTCACCTTACCCAAAATAAATACCACCCTGCTGCACAAAAATTTGGCTGTGGTATTGTAAAATTTATGCCTCACTTCCTGCGTTACTTGAGTTATGTGGGTACGGCAGCAATGCTTTGGGTAGGTGCCGAAATAATTGCACACGGTATTCCCTTTACCAGTCACTTGCTGCACAATTTAGAAGTTGCACTTACCCATTTACCGGTATTGGCATGGTTTGCAAAGGCTCTGGCTTGTGCTATCGGAGGATTGTTAATAGGTTTTGTTGTAGAGAAAATTGTAATGCAGGTAAATATGGCTTTTAATAGTAAAAAATGAGGAGTATAAAAGTTTAATATTTTTTACGCTGATTCAGAAAAAGGATTGATCCTACTTTTTTTTTGTAACCGATGTCATCCTTAAACCACTTTATATTTTTACTGATTTTATAATGTAACAGGAGAAAAACCAATACTTACATCTATACCGACAAAGGCAAAAAACTTATTGCAAATCAGTAAAGTAATTTTCGGAGTTCTAACATTTTTTGATGCGCTGTATCCATCGTTATAATTCCGCTTCTACCCTGATCAAGATCTAAAATTAAATAAACAGTTATGGTGATCATTAAGGTAAAACTGCACAACATTATCCAGTCAGGTTTTTTTTGTTTTCGCCCATATCCAATAATAAAGGCTGATGCCAGACAGAGAATAAATAAAAGATACAAAATAGAATTTGGTACGTAGGCTATGCGTTTGTCATCTCTTACAGCAGTAATGTCTATCATGCTGTTTACTGCCGGAATCATTTGCTGGCTTCGTAAAACATTTTCAGGTTGTTGAGATAACAAAGCAACACTGTTCCATATTTTTTGTGAAATAATTGCCGACTTGTCTGAAGCCGATTGTATTTTCTTTTCATCATCACCAACTTCATAATAACTAATACGGGCTTCAATGTATTGTTTAAAATCAGCTTTAAGAAGTATGCGTACACTATCGGGATATAAATTTGTGCGCAACAGTGCAGTACCAATATCATTGGCTTCGCTTATAATTGTCTCACGTCGGGCATCGTAACGAGATGCTGAAAAATTAAACGTAAAAGCAAGCAACAACGAAAGTAGTCCCAGCAACGCCCCTTCTATGGGACCCAAGCCGGTATTAGGTTCAGTAATATTTTTACTATTTCTGTAGCTCCGAATTTTAAAACCAACAAAATCCATTAACAGCATTCCGATAAATAAAACAATGGTAATAAAAATATTGATGTTTAAAAATCCTTTCATCGACTGAGTATAAATTGTATTTAAAACTATTGTTTATGAATGTTTGAAAGGAAAATATATCCTTTTTGTGTTTATTTTTCACTAAACCTAAATTACTTATATTATTTGGAAGATCGCCGTTGTTAAAATACATTATAGGGAAAAGAAAAAAGCTTTATCAATAACCGGAAATCTTTAATGCATCAACGGTAGGGTGATTGATAAATTTATTTGTACAAACAAAGGCAAAAAGTCCATTTCGGGTTGCAAAACCCGGATATCAGTCGGTTTTTTTATAAATAAAAACTTCACCGGTACTGACCTGCAAATAAAGTTTTCCCGTTGTAGTTTTATAAGGAATAATTTTATTTTCCAGCCCCTGCAAATAGGCTTTTTCAAAATCTGTATCCTTGCAAGCCATGCGGGTGGTTGCCAACTTTCCAATATAAATTTTCTTTCCCATTATTTTAATCGGACCGCTTATCGTGTTGCAACCTGTACTTCCAAAAACTTTTTTTTCTTTTAAGTTGAGTTCTAAATAAGGCAGTTTTTTCGTAAAATCGTCAGGCTTTATTCTTTTATTATTAATACTGTCTAATACCCAAATATCGTGCAGCCTGTAGTCAGCAATATATTGGCCACAACCTTTGTAATTAAGGTAGTTTTTATCTGCTTTATTCTTCGTATCAACAGTAACGGTATAACCTAATTTTTCGCCAGACATATTATTAATGCATGTTAATTTTTGTATTTGAACAGTGAGTGCACCTTTTTCGTTATTGGCAGCATAACGAATTACGTTTGCATCTATTGCTTTAATTCCTTCACCAACTGCAGTAGTAATTTCAAAGCCATCAAGCATTTTAAAATGCATGAATTTATCAAAATCAATTTCAAGTTTCCAAAAGGGTTCGTTACCCGTTGCTATAAAATCAATTCCCTGCGCAAATTGTGTTTCAAACTTATCGGGCTGTAGCGCAAGCGATTTATTTACAACAATATTATCTTGTTGGGAGATGTTATTACCAGTTTTTAAAGGTGCAGCACAATCACCGAAGGCAACAATTAATAAAATGAATAACAATGTTCTTATCATGCCAATAAATTAAATATAAAAACATTTTGCTGTTACTTTTTTGTAAAGCGCATTACCGCCACATCACCCATTATAAAAGCCAGCGTATTGCCATTTGTTACTGCATATTTGTTTACTTTTTTCAGCATATTTAAAAAGGTAGTTTCCCCACCACCCTCACAAAATATCATTGTCTTGGCAAAAGGTTCAGCAATAGAAATTTTGTTTCTATCAATTGTAATTTTACTGCTAAAGCCATTGCAACTTGTGTTACCGCCTAATTCATTTTCAGTTAAATTAAATTTAATCTGCGGTTTTTTATCGGGGTACATTGCATTAAATGCAATTTTTGGCCCCGTAATATAATTCAGTTCCCATGTGCCATTTAAAATTGTTGCTTCTGCTGTTACTGCATTTAATTTTACCATAATTACTTTACCGTTTTTTAGCAGGAGTTGATTGTTAATGATACTCCAGTTAGTTACTTTTCCCAATACTGCTAAAAATTTTGACTCTACATTATCTCCTATACAAGCCATTTTTGTAGTTGCCAAAGGTGAAAAGGTCATACTGTTTGCTGCCGATAAAACAAAACTGCCGTTTAGTTTATTACAGCCTGTACTCCCTGAAACCCTGTTAACCTGCCCCGGAAAAAACAATAGATGCGGTTGGGTGCCGGCAGTTATTACAAAACTTCTTCCCTCCAATTCTGTTAGATTCCATTGATTCATATACAGCATTTCACTACCTCCGCTTGCCACAGCAATTACCGGTTTGGTACTATGGCACCCTTCTATTAAAATGAATATTGACAGCGCCAATGTTGTTATTGTTATTTTTTTGAAGCGCATTATTTTTGATTTTAAATGTTGCTTATATAAATCCTGATAACCTAAAAAAGTAATAAATTTAAAAATCAGACAAAACTGTAATTCTAGCTTAAAAAAAATATTTGTATACAAATAATGATTTTTATTAAATAGATTAATAGGTGAAATTACTTTTTATTGCAACAACGATACACCAATGCCAATAATGGTTTGGCGGTGGTTGTAATCAATCAGGGTTTCTCCATAACCATCCATAAGTTGAAAATGTCCTTTTAGGTTTTTTACAACTGGAAAAGTCCAATCGAATTGTAATAGCCCGTGATTATTATTTCCTGTTCTTAATGAATGAGCACCCCGAAGAGAAAATATATTTTTACCAACAAAATGTACCACCTGCACATCTCCCCTACCCAAATAATCTGCTATAGCCGGATTCTCATCTTCTTCATCTTTTAAGCGGTACCAGCCTCTAAGAAATACTGACCAATTCTTTTTCTCAAACCCCATATGCCCTATAACCCTGTTCCAGCTTCTGGATAATGGTAAGGCTCTACCGTTAGATTGGTGTGTAAAAGATAACCCTGCCATGCGTGCTTTAAACCCCAGAAGATTATAATTAGTGGCGAAGTTTAAAATCAGTTCGGGCTCATAATTTGTTTCACGAAAAGGCCTTGATAATAACTTATTATAAATTTGCCAGTGAGACCGCTGTGTGTAAGCAACCCAAAGATCCCCATGATTCCAAAAAATCCCCTGCAATATTTTAGTTTTAAAACTTAATTGAAACTTTGCTTCATATTTATCCAACGGAGCTTTAAACGGATAAACATAATTTGGGTTTTCGTCTACCGGCGATTCATTTGGGTTGCTTGACCACCTGCCCGGTAAAATATAAATGGGACGGTATGGCGTAAGGAGAAAGGTTCCCCGCTTGGTGCTCGAATCTAATTCCCACCGTTGAGAGAGGTGGTAAAAATCAGCATTATCATTTGATAAATTGTTTACCTGGGCATTTGCAAAAATTGAAAAAAACGCAAACAATACGATTGCGCAAATGTTTTTATATATAGTTCTTTTCATGTAGAAGGTTTAAGTAAATGGATTTTAAATACATAAGTTTAATATAAATCTTTTGCGATTCACATCGCTAAATGGTCTACGTAAAATTATTAAAATTGATGGGTTAAATATAAATCAGGAGTATAATAAATATTGCGCTTTTATTATACTCCTTTAAAAACTGTACGTAGCATTTGGTTTTAACAACCTAAAACTTTTCACTATTTATATAGTTATTTATTATTGTTCTCTTACGCCATCCCAAGCCGCAAGCACTTTTGAATGCGGTTTATTTTGCAATTGCCATGTATTATTTATAAGCATTGTTTTATGGTCATTTTTATTGTAGGCATCCCATCCCGGGCTTCCTGTTTTAGCAAATTTAACCCAGGCATCCTGCATTTTATTTGCTAAATCTGCCGGTGCACCTTTATTACCCACCATACCTCTTTCCCCAGTAGTAACAGTTAAATTATTAAAAACAAAAGGAAGTTCAAGCCCGTGGTATGCGCCATAAACTCCATTAGCAACAGGCGAGGGCCAGGCAAATTCATACATGTAAGTTTTGCCTGCAAGCGCATGTGCATTTGCAAAGCGTATGGATGGTACTTGAGCCTGGTACGATGTTAGGATGGCTGAGAAAAGTTCGCCAAGATTTTTTTGGGGATATGCATTTTTGTATACAGCAATCAATGCAGATGGAGCCGGATGCACTTTTTTTACAGCCAGATTTAATATCAAATTAAATTTTATTTTTTTAAGTAAACCGGTTGGTACCAAAAAATAATTCATCTCATCTGTATTATAACCAATTAATAATTCACGTTGGGAACCTGCACCATTCCGAACATTTACCAAGGGAATTTTAGGAACGATATCACCATCAATAACTGGAAAATAGAGACTTACACCCCCCGAAGGATCCGGGAAATCTTCGGTTTCAAGTTTAACCATTTTGGGCGTTACTTTAGGTTGCGCTGCCAGCAGTTCTTCCGGCGTAAATTTCATATAAGCAGCTCTTGTATTTGTTATGCGAAGCGTTTGTGCATACTTGTTAGCAATACGGTCTGCCTGTACCCCACTTAATACTGCCTGCCCCGATCCGCTTTGCATAATTGCCCGCTTAAACAAACCTTTGGTAGCGGGGCTGGCAAATAAAACGCCTACACTGATGGCACCGGCTGATTCACCGAAAATAGTAACATTATTAGGGTCGCCGCCAAAGGCAGCAATGTTATTCTGCACCCATTTAAGCGCAGCTATCTGATCCCGAATTCCTATGTTGGAAGGCACGCCCTTTATTTTTAAAAAACCTTCAATGCCCAGACGATAATTAATGGAAACCATGACAACTCCTTTTTTTGCAAAGTTAGCACCATCAAAAAGTGGTACATCGCTTGCGCCCAAAACAAACGCACCACCATGAATATATACCATAACTGCGCGGCGGGTACCGGTTACATCAGGTGTCCACACATTAGCAGTAAGGAAATCTTCTCCTTTTACCCAACCCGGCAAAGTTGGTTTGTCATCAATATCGCCTTCTTTGGGCTGCGGATAAGGTGCTGTAGGTCCTGAATTAATTGCATCACGAATTTCCTTCCATGCGGGATGTTTTACGGGAGCAGCAAACCTAAGATTACCCACAGGAGCAGCGGCATAAGGAATATTTTTGAAAATGGAAATACCTGCACTCACTTGCCCTCGTACACTTCCCGCTTCGGTTTTTACAACAATATTATTGGCTGCATCAATTTGAGCATTTGTTGTGTACGAAACTAACAGCGCAAATACGATAATAAAAAGAAAACGGTTATTTTTCATAATTGTTGGTTTTTTTGAAATCTATTTATAATCTAAGTTCTAAATTCCTTTTAAAATTTCCGCGCAGCCAAATTATTTTTTAAATGCGGCACTCTTAACAAACCGCTATTATATTAATAACAAAAAAATTGCTTTTAACCAACACATTCAAAGGATCTTATCTTTTAGCTGTTTTTAACATACTCGAAAGTCATTTTTAGATGATGGCAGTTAAGTTTCATGAATCCCGAAAAAGGATTGTTTAAATCCGTGATTACCGCCATAGTCAACGCCACCATAACAATATATGTGCGGCACTACATAATGAATTTTAGATTTTATTGCATTCATAAACCCTGCTAAAAAACCAATTAATAATTACATTGTTACCAAAAGAAACATTACAAGTGCCGATGCTCTTTCACTGTATGAATAATCATTTAGAATAAACGATGCTTGAACCTGGTCCAGGTAATCAGATATTTTATTTAGCTGATTAGCATTGATTACAGAATTACTTTGTTTTTTATAATACCCCAATTGCGACCAGGTAGAATCAATTATTTGACGTGCATTTGCAAAAAACTCATCATCATTTGGTTGTTCTTTATAGGTAATCTGGTAGTTAATAAAAGTCAATAAAACAGTTTTGTTTGCCTTTGAAAAGAATCGAGCATTTCTTTACACAGCATTTTCAATTCCAGAGGTTTCCCATTTATACTTTTTCTTGTAATGAATGGCATATAAAACACCGTCTCCAATTGATAAAAATAATAATGTGCAAAACAGAAAAATAAACCACGAAGAATCCAAAATAGGTTGCCACATAGAGCGGTAAATGTATTTAAATAAATTTACTACTGAATACCAAATAAAATTTCTTTATTTCTTTGCCAAATAGCCTGGTCTATTAATTCTTTTGAGTTTTTTCTAAAATGAAAACTGCTCAAATTGAGGCCAATCCCTGCAATACTTAAGGCGATGGCTGCAGCATTATGGCCTTTTTTAATAACGGCACTTGTAACGAGTGCAGCCACAGCGGTAACCGTTAAAAGCCTGCCAAGAATTAAATTTCCTTTCGATTTTTTGTAAAGTTCTTTTGTTATACCACCAGTGAACTCGGGTTTTAAATCTCCAAATTTTAATTGATTACTTCCTTTTACATAAACTTTTCCAAACGTATGAATGGTTTCGTTATTATAGACTCTTAACAAAGAATCTTTAGTTTGTGCATGGCTATTGAATGAACTGCAGCAGATAAGCAGTAAAAAAATGATAACCGGTAATGCTGATTTAAGTAAATACTTATTCATATTTTATTTTAAATAGTTGAAGGTTGATTTTTTATAACCTGAAAGTTATAGTATCAGCTGTTAGTGCGTATTCAACTAAACATTAGTAAATCCTGTAATTACCCCTTCTGCTGGGTGTAATTTTTAATACCCGCCGCATTCAACTTTATTGAGTGCCACCCCGGTTTCAAAACTTATGCTCTTCATATCTTTAAATACCATTTTTCCGTTTTTTTCTTCCATTTTACCATACCCTTCTTTTGCTACATTATTTTTTATTAAAAATATAACCTGCCTGGTAGATAGTTGTCCTTCTGAGATAAACTTATAATCTGCCA
>JANLVW010000150.1:0-2531 GCA_031364205.1 Ferruginibacter sp. | reverse complement strand
CTCGCAGCAGGCCTTGGTACTAGATTGAAACCTTTTACAGAAAGTCACCCCAAAGCATTGCTGCCCATAAACGGCAAAGCATTGTTGCAACGAAATATAGAATACTTGCAATCTTTTAATGTAAAAGATGTTGTTGTAAATGTTCATCATTTTGCTGCACAGATAAAAGATGCAGTAACAGAAAATAATGGTTGGGGCAGTAATATTACCATAAGCGATGAAACGGATATGGTATTGGAAACTGGTGGTGGTTTAAAAAAAGCTGCCTTTTTTCTTGAAGATTCTAGCGAAGCATTTGTCTTGATGAATGCTGATATACTTACAGATTTAAACATTGATGAAATACATAATTTGCATCTTCAATCAAATGTTTTGGCTACACTAGCTGTTACAAACAGAGGCACGAGCAGGTATCTTTTATTTGATGATAATAATAATTTATGTGGCTGGAAAAATAAAATAACCGGAGAGCAAAAAGGAAGACCCGGCAATAAAAAAGCTTTCAGTGGGATTCATATTATTTCACCTAAAATATTTCAACATATAAAAGAAGAAGGTAAATTTACCATGATAGATCTTTACTTAAGACTGGCATTGGAAGGTTTTAAAATAGACTGTTTCGACCACAGCAATGGAAAATTGCTGGATGTCGGCAAGCCTGAAAGTATACTTATTGCTGAAAAAATATTTCCCTAATATTTATTGATTTGCATCCTGCGGTATTTCAAAACCCTGACGTTTTTCCACTCTTGGTTTAAGCCCAAAATTGTATTTTAAAGCAATACCAATTCTTCTGGTATCATTAAAAGCGTAACCATCAGCTACAAAATTTGGTTGCTTTATTATAAATGAATTTCTGTTTGTGCGAAATACATCATTTACTGTTACTATAATATTCATCTTCTTTTTTAAAATGCTTTTGTTACCCGAAAAAGTTAATCCACCAAAAGGTTTTAACTCGAAGAAATTGATAACCGTATTTACACGCATAAAGCTGTTAAGACTTAAAGTAAGTGTTTTTGTGGGCTTGTAGTTTTGAAATAAGAAGAAAGTAAAACTGCTTTTATGAAAAGTAAAAGGAACCCCATCATATTGGCCTTTGTAATTCATTATATTCATTTGAGTGCCTGCATAAAAGAAATATTTTTTACCAGGCGGAATACCAATTACTGCACGCATGTAAATTTCTTTATTGGTTCCTAAATTATCATAAGTACGAAACAAAGTATCACCACGGGAATAGGTAAGTGTGGTGAATATATTTTTAATATCATTTAATCCTAAAGAAAAAACAGGAAACTCATCTGCATTAATATTTAATTCATAATTAGTGGTAAACTGCGGTTTAAGTCGAGGGTTACCAATATCATAAGTATATTGATCTGCATACCGTGGATAAGGGTTAAGGGATTCATAAAAAGGTCTTGTTATACTCCTTCTGTAGATTGCATTACCCACCAAACTAAAGCCAAATATTTTTGCTATTTTATGCCTTATAAAAATATAGGGGAAAAGATCTGTACGTTTAATGGCAAAAGTGGTATCAGCAGGAATAAGCTGCCGGCCTTTTATATCTGTGTATTCAAGCCTTACACCGGGTTTAATCGTAAACCCACCAAAGGTTTTGGCAATTTGTAAATAAGTTGCAGCAATATTTTCTGTGTATCTAAATCTGTTTGTTTGTAAACGGTCAACGTATTTTCCTGTGCTGGTATCTGAAAAATAAACAGAATTATTTTTACTTAAACTGTAGGTAAGTTTTGTGCCAATTTCTATAGTAAATTTTTTCTTTGTTTTTAAAACTACATCACTTTTATAAGCCAGTATATTTTTGTTATTTAAAATATTGCCATCTCCCAAAAGCGTATTTTTTGCAGGAAAAATGTTAAGGTTACTGTAGTTCTGGTTGCTGTTGCTTCTAAAGTAAGTATAATCCAGTGTATTGCTCCATTCACTTCCTAATGTATCCAATTTGTATTTAGCTGCCACCCCATTACCTATATAAAGAGATGGCCCTTCGTTGTTAACAATAGAAATATTTTTACCAAGTATATTACCTGTTCTTAATGATGAAATACTAATATTGTTGTTTACATCGCTGTTGTTTTGGGTAGCGCTTATTCTTGCATCGTAAGCAATGTTCAGTTTTTTATTTACATCGTAATTTATACCTCCACCAACATAATTATTTGTATTATTAAATCTTGTAAATGCGTATTGTTTAAACAGTCCTCCTGCATTTGTATACCTGTTAGAAGAAAGATCTTCGCCGTTTAATTTTTTACTAAAGTTGTAAGAGAGGTAAGTATTTAATTTTTCCTTGCTGTTGCTAACATTAAAACCTATTGCCTCTGAACCATATACGCCTTGAAAATGCGATACATCAACACTTCCATTTACACCAAGCTTGACACCTTTTTTTAAAACTATATTTATAATACCACCACTGCTGGCAGCATCATATTTTGCCGATGGGTTGCGTAAAATCTCAATTTTGCTAATGCTGTTGGCAGGTAAGTTTTTTAGCAGGT
>JANLVW010000142.1:0-1981 GCA_031364205.1 Ferruginibacter sp. | reverse complement strand
AAAACTTAAAAACACAAACTGCTGCAAGATTTAATACAGCAGGGGTTCTTCAGCCTGCAGGCACAATCGATTTAAGTAATAACAACCAGTTTGAATACTCAAGAAATGTTTCTCAATTTGGTTTTAACGGTAGGTATGTTTTTGCCAGATTAAGCCTAACGCTTTAAATAAAAATATTCAAAATAAAAAAACCGTTTGATAAATACCAGACGGTTTTTTTAATTCTCTGAAAATATTCTCATTGTTAGAGAAGCAAAATTCTATCTGTTTTGCAAATTTTATTATTTGTAAATATTTAAATCTTAATATTTTAAATCAGTTTTAAAAGGATATAATTGTTTTAAACTTCCTTTTCTTCTTTTATTAAAATAATAATCCTATATTTGCGCTCCGAAAATTATGGCTAAACAAGCACTCATTAAACAGGATGGATCGATAGTAGAAGCGTTGAGCAATGCTATGTTCAAAGTGAAATTGGAAAATGGTCACGAAATTCTAGCTACTATTTCAGGAAAGATGAGGATGCACTACATCCGTATTTTACCAGGAGATAAAGTGGGTGTCGAAATGAGTCCGTACGATTTAACAAGAGGTAGGATAATTTTTAGGTACAAATAAGTGTGAGAATTTTATACCAATAGAACATAAAAAAAATAAAAATTTATTATTATGAAGGTAAGAGCCTCCATTAAAAAACGCAGCGCAGATTGTAAAATTGTGAGAAGAAAAGGGCGGCTGTACGTTATTAACAAAAAAAACCCCCGTTTTAAACAAAAACAGGGATAATTAATTTAAAACAGAAAATTTTAAACTGAATAGATTATGGCTCGTATTGCCGGTATTGATCTGCCAAAAAACAAAAGAGGTGAAATTGGACTAACATATATTTATGGGATTGGTCCAAACACTGCTAAGTACATTCTTGGAAAAGCAGGAATCGACGTTAATAAAAAAGTAAACCAGTGGAATGACGAAGAGCAGACTTCTATCCGTAACATTATTAGTGGAGAAATAAAAACTGAAGGTGCCTTGCGTAGCGAAACCCAAATGAACATTAAGCGTTTATTGGATATAGCTTGTTATAGAGGTCTTCGCCACCGTAAAGGTCTACCACTTCGAGGTCAACGTACACGTACAAACAGCCGTACAAGAAAAGGAAAGCGTAAAACAGTTGCAGGTAAGAAGAAAGTAGCTAAGAAATAATAATAATAAATCACGCATAAAACTAGGAATTGGTAATATTTTTTTCATTAGTAGTTTGAAATTAGTACTTGTGTAAGGACCTCGATTTTTTAGATGTATCGCTAGATAGCCTTAGGTCGGCAGGAAGGATACTTCGAACACACATTTGTGTGAATTTTAAGAATGATTACCTATAATTAAACAAATGGCAAAAGCACAAGGCGGAAAACAAACAGGAAAAGCAGCCGCAAAAAAAAGAGTAGTAAAAGTTGAAGCACACGGCGATGCACACATTGTTGCCAGTTTCAATAACTTAATTATCAGTCTTACCAACAAACAGGGTCAGGTTATTTCCTGGTCATCTGCTGGTAAAATGGGTTTTAGAGGGTCAAAGAAAAATACACCTTATGCAGCTCAAATGGCTGCCGCAGATGCTGCCAAAACAGCATTGGATGCAGGTTTAAAAAGAGTTGACGTATTAGTTAAAGGACCTGGAAGTGGTCGTGAAGGAGCTATCCGTTCTCTATCTCAAAATGGAATTGAGGTAGCATCTATTAAAGATATTACGCCGATGCCTCACAACGGCTGTCGTCCTCCAAAGAAAAGAAGAGTATAACAAAGATTTCAGTCATAAGATGTCAGACACAAAATGGTAGTTTGAAAGTCTTGTGTATTTGTTCTAGAAATCTATATTTTAACCGGGTTTATCATCGATTTTTAAGATTTTTATGATGGTGAATCGTCACTAAAAAATCACACATAAACAACTATGGCACGTTACACAGGCCCCAAAACAAAA
>JANLVW010000138.1:0-3071 GCA_031364205.1 Ferruginibacter sp. | reverse complement strand
GCAGCCTTAGCTGCAAAATTGCTTGCAGATACCTTGCACAAAAAAGTAACAGTAATAAAGTTTGATGAATTACTATTAAACGATATCAACAATATAAAAACAATACACTCACGCCCGGTTGATTCACTTTTAAAACCGATGATGTTTAACAGTGATAACTTTTTTGCAGAGCAAACATTGCTGATGGTGAGCAACGAAAAACTGGGGTACATGAGCGACGAGGAAATAATAGATACTCTCTTAAAAAATGACTTCAAAGATATACCTACAAAACCGAGATGGGTTGATGGCTGCGGACTAAGCCGTCACAATTTATTCTCCCCAAAAAACTTTATTTATCTTTTAGATAAACTGCAGAAAGAATTTGGGTTGGATAGAATGAAAAGAATTTTACCAACTGCAGGTCAGGGAAGTTTAAGAGGTTATTATGAAAATGCTGCAGGATCTATTTATGCCAAAACGGGCAGCATGAGTAACAATGTATCACTTAGCGGTTATCTATATACAAAGCAAAATAAACTTTTGCTGTTTTCTGTGATGATTAATAATTACAGCGGTGGCGGCCGGGCAGGCAGAAAAGCCATTGAACGCTTTATACAGGATGTAAGAAATACAAATTAAAACGCCGGCTCGTTGAGGGCAGTTTTGTTTTAATATTTACCCAGAAAATTTTGCCACAAAGTGCACGAATGTTTTTACAATGGTCCCGATTGATTTTTGTGAACTTGGTGGGTCTTATTTTGTGCGCTTAGTGTTTAAAAAAATAAGCTCACTGATGGATCAGATTTGCACAGATTTTTATATTTCTTTATGCCACTTCGTTACGTTTTTGCGGTTAAAAATATTAGCCTTTGTGGTTCATATTAAAAATTAAACACAAAGTGCACAAAGATTTGCAGGAAGGACAGAAAAAAACTTAGTGAGCTTAGTATTTTTCCTTAGTGTCCTTTGTGTAAAAAACTTCTTTTCTTTGCGTCTTTGTGGTTTAAATAAATTACCGTCCAAACATTTTATCCAGTTCTTCTTTTTTAAAACTCATGTAAGTAGGCTTTCCTGTAGGTGTGGCGTTGGGGATACTGCATAAAAACAAATCTTCGGTGAGTTGCTTCATTTCTTTTTGGGAAAGGGCATTGCCGATTTTAATAGACTGTTGCAAAGAAAGCGATCGAAGCAGCTTTTCTCTTTTTGAATATTTAAGATCGTTGCTAAAGTGTTTGTATTGCTCCAGCAGTCTTTCAATAGCATTGGTTTCGCCGGCCTGCGGCATATCTGCAGGTGTACCTTGTATAACAAAAGTATTGTTGCCAAATGGTTCTAACTGGTAACCGAGTTGCTTAAGATCGGGTATCAGTTCTGTAAGCATTACCGTATCGGCCGGTGCAAGCTCTATAGTTGTAGGAAAAAGACTTTGCTGCGTAGCAATTGCTTTCCCTGATACTGCACCGGAAAAGCGTTCGTACAATATTTGTTCATGCGCGTTCTGCTGGTTTATGAGCAGATACCCTTTATCGTTCTGCACAACTATATAGGCATTGTGCAGTTGCATTAAATCGCTGTGCGGCTGCGGCTGCTCTTTGTTTAGCACCTGCATTTCAAATGCCGGTATTGGTTGCGCCGAAGTAGAATAATCTTTTAAACTTTCTGCCGAAGGTTTTTCATAAAAATCTTTCCAATGTGCGAGTTCACTTTTCTTTTCTATAAAATGCGCCTGGTTTTTTTTTGTAAATGTTTGAAAAAGCGAAGAAGAAGAAGCCGAAGAACGCTGCTGTTCTGTGATGGGTTTATTCACCGCATCCAGGTTCTGGATTGATGCATCCAATTCAAAATCCAGTGTGGGCGTAATGCTAAATTGTGCCAATGCATGTTTTACTGCACTCTGCACAAAGGCGTACACTATCTTTTCATCTTCAAACTTTATTTCCTGTTTTGTTGGGTGAACGTTTATGTCAATCTGTGAAGGATCTAAATCAATAAAAAGCGCATACATGGGGAAGCTGTCTTTGGGAACCATATCAGCAAAAGCGCTCATGATTGCATGGTTGAGGTAAGCACTTTTTATAAAACGGTTGTTTACAAAAAGGTACTGATCGCCTCGAGTTTTTTTAGCAGTTTCTGGCTTGCCTACAAAACCAAGTATATCCAGGTAATCTGTGCGCTCCTGCACGCTTACAAGTTTTGCATTGTAGTTGTTGCCCAATATTTGTACAATACGCTGTTTAAGGGTTCCTTTCTCCAGGTGAAAAACCTGCTGCCCGTTGGAAGTAAGGGAGAAAAATACTTCGGGGAAGGCCATGGCAACCCTTATAAATTCATCAATAATATGGCGTAGCTCAGATGGGTTACTTTTTAAAAAGTTACGGCGGGCAGGCACATTAAAAAACAGGTTCTTCATAGCTATAGAAGTTCCTGTGGCAACGGCAATGGGCTCCTGTTTGTTTACCATGCTGTTTTCTATTTCCACATAAATGCCAGTTTCATCTTCAGCACGTTTTGTTTTAAGCTCCACCTGCGCAACGGCTGCAATGCTTGCCAATGCTTCGCCCCTAAAGCCCATTGTTTTTATGCGAAACAGATCTTCGATACTGCTTATTTTAGAAGTAGCATGCCGCTCAAAAGCCATGCGGGCATCAGTTTCGCTCATGCCCTTTCCATTGTCAATAACCTGTATCAATGCTTTGCCCGCATCGTTTACAAACAGGGAAATTTCTGTAGCATCTGAATCCACTGCATTTTCCAGCAATTCTTTAACCGCACTTGCGGGACGTTGAATAACCTCGCCTGCAGCTATCTGGTTGGCAATATTATCCGGTAATAATTGTATGATATCGAGCAAAAGTAAATAGTAGTTTAGGTTACAAATTTACTTAAGGTTAGGCAGAACATAACAAAGAACTGGTGAAGATCCGGTTGCTCTATTTTTTCAATCTGCAGTATTACGGGCGTTTGCGGTAACAACTAGTCGCTGGAAGGAGCGCAAAGTTCTTTAATGGCAATCTCAGGCGCTGGAGGGCATTGTGATATTTCATTTCTATAGGCTTCTAATGAACCATCGTAGGGTATAGGTAGGGTGA
>JANLVW010000123.1:0-1679 GCA_031364205.1 Ferruginibacter sp. | reverse complement strand
ATATGAATTGAAAGGTGTGCCGATTAGAGTAGCGCTTGGCATGCGTGATTTAGAAAACCATGTGGTAGAAGTTGCACGCAGGGATACGAAAGATAATCAACAATACCATCTAAAGAAACTGTTTGCTTTTCTTTCGTATCTCTGCGTGCAACTTCTACCACATTGTTTTCTAAATCACGCATGCCAAGCGCTACTCTAATCGGCACACCTTTCAATTCATATTCCGCAAATTTCCATCCCGGCCTTGTATGGTCGCTGTCATCATATTTAACCCTAATGCCCAATACTTTTAATTCACTTATAATTGAATGAGTTTTTTCGTCGATTACTGCTTTGCTTTCTTCGCCTTTGTAAATGGGTACAATTACCACTTGCAGGGGTGCAATTTTTGGCGGCATTACAAGTCCTTGGTCATCACTATGCGCCATTATTAATGCACCGATCAATCTTGTAGAAACGCCCCAGCTCGTTGCCCACACATATTCCAGTTTGTTATTTTTATCACTGAATTTTACATCAAAAGCTTTTGCAAAATTTTGCCCAAGAAAATGCGAAGTACCAGCTTGCAACGCTTTACCATCCTGCATCAACGCTTCTATACAATACGTCTCTTCTGCACCCGCAAAACGTTCGCTTGCTGTTTTTACTCCTTTTATAACCGGAACGGCCATATATTCTTCTACAAAATCTGCATACACATTTACCATTTTTACCGTTTCTTCAATCGCTTCTTCTTTTGTAGCATGTGCGGTATGACCTTCCTGCCATAAAAACTCAGCAGTACGTAAAAATAAACGTGTACGCATTTCCCAGCGCACCACATTTGCCCATTGGTTTATGAGTAATGGCAAATCCCTATACGATTGTATCCACCCTTTGTAAGTGTTCCAAATAATTGCTTCGCTTGTTGGCCGAACTATTAATTCTTCTTCGAGTTTTGCTTCTGGGTCTACAATTAATTTGCCTTTATTATTGGGGTCAGCCTTTAAACGATAATGCGTTACTACCGCACATTCTTTTGCAAAACCTTCAGCATTTGTTTCTTCAGCTTCAAACAAACTCTTTGGCACAAACAATGGAAAATATGCATTTAAATGCCCCGTATCTTTAAACATTTTATCCAGTTGGTCACGCATATTTTCCCACAATGCATATCCATAGGGCTTTATAACCATGCAGCCCCGCACTGCAGAATGATCTGCCAGCTGGCTTTTCACCACGAGTTCATTGTACCATTCTGAATAGTTATCGGCTCTTTTTGTAAGTTCTTTACTCATGTTATTTCTTGTGTCTTATATCTAAAATCTTATGTCTCGTTTGTTATCCAGGTAAAGAAGCAGCAATGGTCAACATCGTTGTGTCACTCACTTGTACGGCATACCAATATTCATCTTTAATTATGCAATTTGACATGCAGCGAAGATAAGAATTGATAACAGAAATTATTTTTCTTTAAACAGTACAAATTATAGTCGACCATTTCTACAATTTTACGGTTATATCTCCACACTCTATACTTACTACTCAATACTATTCCCTAAATTGCCGCACATAAAATAACCAATGGATATCCAGTTTAATAAAAACGAAGACGAACAAAAACTTGCCTGGGGAACAGTAAAAAAACAGTTAGAGAAAATTTACGAAGGTGGTGGCAAAAAAGCCATAGAAAAACAAAA
>JANLVW010000118.1:0-1227 GCA_031364205.1 Ferruginibacter sp. | reverse complement strand
AAAATGTATTTTATATTTTCTTTTTCAAACACGGATTGTTGTGTTTTTAAACTATTGTCAGTTTCAGTGTTTACATCAAAAATATACAATACAATATCTGCAGACCGCATTTTACCCAAGCTTTTTTCAATCCCAAAATTCTCAATAACATCACCGGAATCTTCTCTGATACCTGCCGTATCTATGAGTCTAAATAGTATGCCGTTGATGTTTATTATTTCTTCTATCGTGTCTCTTGTTGTGCCTGCAATTGCAGAAACAATCGCTCTTTCTTCGTTCAACAAAACGTTCAGCAATGTAGATTTACCTGCATTGGGTTTACCAATTATTGCAACACTTACACCGTTTTTAATAACATTACCCAGCGTAAAAGATGCTATCAGTCTATTTACAGAAAAATGTATTTGTTTAATGAGCGCATAAAATTTTTCTCTGTCTGCAAACTCTACATCTTCTGTTGAAAAGTCTAGTTCCAGTTCTATCAATGCTGAAAAACTTATGAGCTGTTCCCGCATATTACTCAACTCATGTGAAAAACCACCACGTATATTATGTAATGCTGCCTTTTGTGAAGCTTCGGTATTTGCAGCAATAATGTCTGCCACAGCTTCTGCCTGAGTAAGATCCATTTTGCCGTTTAAAAAAGCCCGTTGTGTAAACTCTCCGGCCCTTGCTAGCCTTGCTCCTCTTGCTATACAGGCTTCCAGTATCTGTTGTTGCACAAACGTACTTCCATGGCAACTTATTTCAATAGTATCTTCTCCGGTAAAACTTTTTGGACCTTTAAACAATGCAAGTACCACTTCATCCAATGCTTTTTCTCCGTCTTTTAACATGCCTACATGCAACGTATGTGTGTGTTGACTAGCTATGTTTTTTGATGAAAAAAGCAAACTTCCTATACTGAAAGTATCTTTGCCTGATAACCTGATTACTGCTATTGCTCCTATACCCGGCGGCGTTGCTAATGCAACAATTGTATCGTCCCAGCCGGTTAATTTATTCATCATAAAACGAAGGTAATAAAAAGGCTTTCTTTAAAATTAAAGGCGACAAACTAAATACTACTGCTTTAATTTAATTTCATCTGCGGCATTTATTTTATCCAAATAATATTTTTTATAGATGCAAATATTGCTTTCATCTATAATGTTGATAAGGTTTTTAAAAGTTGATGCAGCTCCCGGTTTTATAATTAATATGGCTTCTCTATGCAGTTGAGCAACC
>JANLVW010000059.1:0-2632 GCA_031364205.1 Ferruginibacter sp. | reverse complement strand
CCATGAAAGGTAAGCTGGATTTGATGGGACCGGCAATGGCCGTAAGCAAAGAATTAATGAGCATTCCTGATTTTGGAAGCGAAGATGAAAGTGCTTTTGCTGTAGAGAAAAAAGCGGTTATACAAATGAAAAAAGCAATTTTAATGGTTGCGGGTTCAGCTGTACAAAAACTAATGATGGGCTTAAGCGATCAACAGGAAATATTGATGAATATTGCAGATATGAGTATTGCTACTTTTCATGCAGAAAGTGCATTACTTCGTGTAATAAAAATGAGCGATAAGCAAGGCGCTGAAGCAGTATCGGTACAAGCAGATATGATGCATGTTTATTTAAATGATGCGGTAGATGCGGTTAACAAAGCGGGCAAAGAAGCCATCAATGCTTTTGCCGATGGCGATGAACAACGCATGATGTTGTTGGGCCTAAAACGTTTTACGAAAATGGCACCGTTTAACAGCAAGGATGCAAGAAGAAGAATTGCTGATGCCTGTATAAAAGCAAATAAATATCCTTGGTAAGTTTTATTGAACCATGAAGGCGTAAGGGGAGAAGGAATCACATAGAAATTAAAGCGGGTGTTATACATCCGCTTTTTTGATGTGCTTAATGCAACTTAAGTTCTCTTGTTTTAAAAAAACCATACATTCCTAAATTTTTAATATTTTACAAATGTCTTTTAATATTTTTTAACCTATTCAAAATATTATTTATTATTCCATATTTATTGACTTATGTCAACAAGCTTTAAAAAAAACTTCCCGACCTTGTTGCAACAAAAATATTGAAAAGCTCAGCGAAGGTCTCTTGGTTACATCAGCCGAAGCAATTGGGTTTGTATAGTTATTATTCAATTGCAAAAAACGTTATAATGCTTTAAAAAAGGAACAATGAAAAAGATTTTATTTTTTATTCTTTTAATTAGTGTTTCAAATTTTTTATTCTGCCAAGGACCAAAATGGTCTGATTTACAATTATATGCCGGATACGGATTTGATAACTCTTCAGATATTAAAGTTGACCGAAATAATAATTATTATTTAGCAGGTAATCTTTCCAATACAAAAAAGATCAGGATAGATTCTATTTTTGTTGACTGCAGCAGAGCAGTTATTCCCTTTAATAGTACTAAAAAGGGATTTTTGCTTAGATACGATTCCACAAAAAACTTAATCTTGTAATAGAAAATCCAAAAGGTGGTATTAACAAAGTTAATATTGATACAAGCGGGAATATTTACGTTACAGGTTCAGATGATTATGGTGGATCGAGGGATGCCTATTTAGCTAAATACTCTTCAAATGGAGCAGTTATTTGGGCAGAAATTGTAAAAAGTTTTTCTTTATCGGGCTACAATGATGACGATGTAATTACCTCAATGGATGTATTAAAGGAGGGCACAATTTGTATAAGTGGGTTTAGTTACGGTCACTCAGTATCTTTCTTAGGTAACATGGTAACCGGACCTGTAAGTTTCGTTTCCAAAATAACAACTGACGGAAATGTTGTTTGGATAAATAGCTTTAGTTCCACATTAGGTTTTGGTGCATGCAGAATAAAATTTGACAATAATAAAAATATAGTTATTGGTGGAAATGAGACGGATAATATGAATAACTATTGGGGTGTAATTGCAAAAGTGGATGGTGTGTTTGGTAATCTTATTTGGAAAAAAAGATTTAAAACTGCCGGCTCATTTATTAGTTCCATAGGTATCTTAACAGATTCCTACTCTTTTGGCGGATTATTCGGTATCCAAATCAATTTTAATGGCAATGTCATTACATCTCAGGGAAACCAAGATATTTTTTTATTACGATCGGACACTTCCGGAAATATTCAATGGGTTAAAAGCTGGGGTAGCAATGAAAGAGACGAACTTAATGGAATGTTTGTTGACGCAAATGAAAATATAATATTCACCGGTGGCTACTCAAATAATTTTTATTTTAATGGAACGGTAATTCAGTCAAAAGGTAACCTTGATTTTTTTATTGCAGCAGTTGATAAACTTGGAAATCCATTATGGATTAAAAATGGGGGAAGTAAAACGATTAGCCCTGAACCATATTTCACGCAGGAATACGGAAAAATTTAGTTATTGATTCTAAAAACCAAATTCAGGTGATTGGTGATATTGTCGGTTCCGGAGCATTTGGACCTCTTTTATATTATTCTTCCCAAAATTCTAAACAAAATATTTTTTGGCTTACTCTAGGTGAAAGAGACTCTTCTAAAACTGTAAATGATCCTTGTTATAATGCATACTTTCAGCAAGGATCTCCAATTAAAATCTATCCAAATCCGTTTACAGATAAATTTAAAATTATTATCCCTGACGACGTAATTGGTTACAGTGGTGTTGGATTAACTAAATATACTTTTACCATTTATAATACAATTGGGCAACCCCTAAAGAAATACAACTATGAAGTTTTTGGCTCGAGCATAATAGAAATTAATGGTTTGGGGGTTCTCCCAAAAGGAGTGTATATTTTAAGAATTGACACATATAAAAAAACTCAGTCTCTTAAATTAATTAGAGAATAAAAAATTTCTATTTAAAAATCAAATAAGTAACCCAGCTCAATAAATACGCCAAACCTGTCATGTAAATAAACTGTATTACCGG
>JANLVW010000248.1:0-5664 GCA_031364205.1 Ferruginibacter sp. | reverse complement strand
GCGCCTTATACCGGCTTTAGCAAAGCGCCGTGGTATAGGTAAAATTTTTGCAAGGTTCGGCATCGTTTTATGAAACGAAGTATCAAAACAGGCAACCTGTAAAAGTGTATGAAATTGTTTTTTAAATAATTTAATGATCTCAATTTCTGCAGGTAGATGATCAGGATCATAATCTCTTATTTTATTTAATTTGTCTAATAATCGGTTATCAATAATTACCGGATCTGTATGCTCCAAGCCATAAACTATTCTATGCCCAATACAACTAACGCTGTCAAAACATTTTCGTTCTTTCAACTGCGTAATTAAAAATTTTGCTGACGCTTTAAAACTCTTTGTTGCTGTTTTTATTTCCTCTGTTGCTCCGGTGATATGATTTGTTATGTTAAATGCAGTATCATCCAAACCAATTCTTTTTATGTGCCCCGATAATATTTTGTTGGTCTTTCTGTAAGTTTCATATAAGGCGAATTTTATACTGGAAGAGCCACAGTTAACCGTTAAAATATTTAATTTTTCCGTTTTCATAAAAAAGTAATTATACCCGGTCAGTTTCCGGTAAGGCTTTGTTTTGTTTATGATGGAAATATTAAACTGAACATTCTTTTGTACAAAGTGGCACATTAGATCAATGGCAATAAGCTGTCCATATTTTAATTGTAAAATTTAATTGAAAATTTTACATCGAGCAGATAGACCTTAGATATTTTACAAAAAAGTATGTTAGAGAGCAATGCTCATCCTGCCCTCATTATGTCCCTAATAATTTTTAGATGGTGGTTGGTGTGTATTGCAAGAAACTTATTTGTTTCTTTTAAATTCAGTTTTCCAAAATAAGGATGATCAAAATGATGGTGTTTATGTAAATTAGCCAATGCCTTAATTTTTAAAGTTGCCGCTTCAATATTGTTCAGCAGTTTATCGGGCATAATATCTCCATCTGGTTGTACTATTTTAGGTGCTTTGGCCCTGCCTCTTGGAATTTTATTAAGGGTGTACACCAGTAATTTTTTTAAATTAAAAGAGCTTTTGTAAAGTGCAGGGTCTGATGTTTCCATTGCAGAAATTATGCGCACAAATACCAGCAGGCTGTGTTCAATATGCCAGCCAACATTAGCGGCAGAAATAGCTTTTTGCTGTTCCGCATAATTAGGAACATTCATTTCCAGTTGCTTTACAAACTTCAATAATTTTTCCATAAATGTTTTACGGTTTTATTAATGCATCAATTTTAAACTTCTACATTAAAGCTACACAAAACAGTTTATTGTTTTAAATCTGTAAATTATCAGTAATTATCAGGTTGCCTATTCTGCAAAACTTTACTTTATTTTAAAAGGTTATTTTTGCAGCATGAAAAGTATTATGCTCAATAAAAATATCAGTCGCAGGGTAGAAAGTGGTCATCCATGGATATTTGGAAATGAAATAAACTCCGGCAAAGAGAAAGATACAGCCGCAGCACCGGGTGAAATTGTGGATGTGTACACGTTTGATAAAATATTTATCGGTCGGGGATATTACAATCCACAATCGCAGATATCGGTACGCTTATTAACCCGAGATAAAAATGAAACGATCAACGATGCTTTTTTTTATAAGAAAATAAAGGAAGCATGGGCTTACCGTCAAAAGATTGGTTATGCAGAAAACTGCAGACTTATTTTTGGCGAGGCGGATGATATTCCACAATTAATTATTGATAAGTTCAACGATTATTTTGTAATACAAACGCTTGCATTGGGAATTGATGTGTGGAAGCCATCGATTGTAAAAGCATTGAATGAAATTTTTACGCCAAAAGGTATTTACGAACGCAACGATGTGCCCGTAAGAGAGCTCGAAGGAATGGAACAACACAAAGGTTTTCTTTCTGCAGAATTTGATACCGATATCATTATCAATGAAAAATCTTTTGACGATAAAACACCCGGTATAAAAATGCATATAGATATTGCCAACGGCCAAAAAACCGGATACTTTTTAGATCAGCAGGACAACCGTTTTGCCATTCGGCATATTGTAAAAAATGCTGATGTACTAGGTACATTTTGCTATACAGGTTCTTTTGAAATCAGCGCAGCACATTATGGTGCAAAATCAGTTTTAGGGCTGGATATTTCGCAGAGTGCCATTGATATGTGCAATAAAAATGCAGCACTAAACGGATTTGAAGATATATGTACTTTCCAATGCGTAAATGTATTTGATATACTCAAAATATTATCAAAAGAAGAAAAGCGGTGGGATGTTGTAATGCTTGACCCGCCCTCCTTTGCAAAAAGCCGAAGCAGTATTGAAAAAGCTGTTGCAGGTTATAAAGAAATTAATTTGCGGGGTATTAAACTTGTAAAACCGGGTGGTTTTTTAGTAACGTCGAGTTGTACAAACCTGGTGCAGCCTGCTCTGTTTTACGATATCATTCTCATGGCAGCAAAAGATGCAAAAAGAAGGGTACGCCAGGTTGTATTTAATGCACAGTCAGCCGATCATCCTATTATAAGCGGACAGGAAAATACACACTATTTAAAGTTTTTAATTGTGCAGGTTTTGTAACTTCTTAACACGCTCTAAACTCATAATTTAGCTTTATAAAATTATAATGTACTTAGAATTTATTTACCCATACTGTTGATAATAAAATTAAAAGATGTTTACATTAAAAGATATTAAAGATGCACATGCTATCGTTAAGAGTGGTGCTGATTTTCAAAATTATGTGCAGGAACTTATTAAATTAGGCGTAAAAAAATATGACTTTTATGTAAGGGATGGACATGCTTTGTATTTTGGGGATAACGATTATCAACTTAAAAGTAAGCCTGCATACAAAGTTTTAAATATTGCTAACATTAGCGATAAAGAAAGATTTAAGCATTATTTAAAAAATCATCAACGAGGTCAAACAGATTATCCATCGTTTTGTAATAATTCAGCCGAAACGGGTGTGCTAAAATGGACAGTTGATATGGTTAAAATGAGTTGCACGTATTATGACAAGTTCAATAATAAAATGCTGGAAGAACACATACCGGCAGTAACAAAATAAAGGCGTTTACAAATGTTTGAAATAAGAGAAAGAGGGATGTAGAAAATAAAACTGGTGCAATCCTTTTAAAGTATTGCACCAGTTTTATTAATAAAATATATTTGAAGCCTTACAATTTTACAAAAGGAATTGCCACACTTATCCCTTTTTCATCTTTTACAATGGCTCTGTATATTCCTGCAGCAGCTTCTTTTATTAAAATGTTTTTCAATCCTGCATTGTTGTTTATTTCAGCAGTTGAAAATTCAACCTGCTCTCCCTTGCTGTTTACAATGCTGATGTTGTATTTGCCTGCAGGCTGGTTATTGAAATACAGATTTACTTTTCCATCTACCACCAAGTTTGGATACATGCTGATGCCATGTTTGTTATTTACATCAACGGCTTTTGCAGCAGCTTTATCGCTGTAGAATGAACCGTTAGAGATGTTATTAGCTTTTATTCTATACCATACAATTTCATTGGGTGCAGCAGCATCTGTAACTGTATAGTAAGGCGAACCAAAGTTATTAGCGGTGGGCATTTGATTGTCAATAGCTGTATAATTTTCTCGGCCATCTACACTCCTTTCAATGCTATAAGTGTTAATGTCGTTTTCGTTGCGCATATTCCAGGTAATTGCTACACTGTTGTCATTGTTTCTTACTGCTTTAATAGCTGTGAATACTGCAGGCGCAACATTCTTAAATACAATCATGAACCTATCGGTAGCTCGGCTTGCAACATCTGCTGTAGTAGTAAAATTTACATTTGTTACATCGGTTAAACTTACAGGAGCCTCGGTTTGTAAAAATCTATCTGTTATAAAGGCTTTCAATGTTGGGTAAACCAGGTTGGAAGGGTCTATATTAAAACGATAATTGCTGATTCTTGAATTACTTAAATTTAAGAAGATGGTATCAGTAGCCGTTATTCCTTTTCTACTTTCGAAAACAAGATTAGTATCTTCTTTCTTAATAGAAAGGTTATCAGATGCATTTAATATCTTTCTTACATCCATATTGTCGATTTCATTATTGTTAGTAGCATCAAAATTCATTACAGCAGCATCTGCCAATACTTCTTCGCCATTTGCGTCTTTGGTCATTAAACTAATATCTAAATTAGCAGTATTAACGCCTTGTCTTTGAGTTTCTGTACCACGACTTACAAGGCTGCTGCCACCAAATTTATCTGATTCTTTAATGGTTATTGCACCACCTGTTATTGATTGGATAAATACAGCCTGACCACTCTCAATGTAATTGCGAATAGGACCTGATGAGCCACCAAGCCGATAATTGCCATCGCCATAATCTACATATACCTGATACTTACCTACATTGTAAGTGCCTAAACCCGTACCGCTAGGGTTCCATACATAATATGAAGGCGAAATTTGGCTATTACGGATCGTCCTAAAATCTATTTTTGATGGGAAAGGATTACCTACTGATGCAAATTTATTGACTGGAACTGTAAAGGATTGGTCTCCTGTTCGAATTCTCCCTTTTATACGAAGGTTGGTTGCACCTGTCGTACCAGAAATTGCCACCCCTCTGTCGCCCCTTACAAATACATAGTAACCGGCAGTGTTTGCAATTTTTGTAGTGTTTGCATTTGAAACTTCTACATAATTATTAAGTGCCGGTATATAACTTTTTAAAGATCCTCTTTGTGTATAAATATCGAGTCCTGCACTGCTAGTTGCTGTAGATGGACCCTGTGGTCCTGTAATTTGCGTACCATAACCTGTTGAACTAAATGCTGAATTACCTTCCCGCCAGGCAGCGGAAATAGTAGGCGATGTAGCAGTATCAATAGGTGTTGCGAGCAAACGCCATGATTTGTAAGCAGCTAAATAGCGCTCCACAACAAAGCCTCCAGTGCCATAACTAATTACTGCAGAAGTTGGCACTGCAGATACATAAGCCGTTGTTTGGCTGTTTGATTTAAGTGTATCATCAAAATTGTTTAAGGCCATTGTAGTACCTACAGCGATGGTTAAGTTTCTATACATAGCAAAACTGCTGCTTGGTGTTTTGGTACTGTTTACAAGGGTTAAATTGCCATAACCTTTAATAAGTTGTGCCGCACCGGGAATAGCTTGTGTTGTGCCGTAAAACTCTACGGTGCTTGTAGAATCTAGTATTACATTGGTAAAGCCTGATGGGAAATTACTGCCCACTATTAAACCATAGTTTGAAGTGCTTGATAAGCCTGCTGCCCTTAATGTAGCCGTATTTGTTAAAAAGAGGCTGCCACCTACTGAGCTTCTATTTAACTGGCGTGTGTTAAGATCCAATATTGCACTGCCGTTAATGGTAAGATTACCTAAAATATTGTCAGGCGTAGTAGTGCCACCCATTATTACTTTAGGGTTGTTGTTTTTACCTATAACAACATTGTTAAAACTACAATATACAGTGTTATTAAAAATGAAGTTTTGTGTGCCTGTGCCATCAAATAACAAAGTACCCGGCTCATACCCTTTTGCTACTTGTGCTCTTATATTAAGAGTTAAATTACCACGGCAAATAATGGTACTGTTTGGGTTGCCCATAAAACCCGCACCATATCTAACATTGGTAGAACCTGCTACTACATCTCCCATAAAATCAATGGTGCCGGGAGAG
>JANLVW010000031.1:0-5218 GCA_031364205.1 Ferruginibacter sp. | reverse complement strand
GTATATTGTTATCATTTTTTACAAATGATGATTTTTTAAATACACATTTATTTATATTAGCAGGAGCGCCAAGGCCTTTTCCGATAGCTATTATTTCGCCATTTCCATCCGCTTGTGTACCCAACAATTCTCCCCTATAAATAGCATTTTCTAAAGGCAAAAAAACGTATCCTTTTGCTTTAGTAGTGCCTGCTGCATTATGAAATATTACCGATTTTTTGGTAGGGCTTACTATTGCTGTAATACCGCTCATTACCACATTATCTGTAATATTACCTAGTTGAATATTTATATTATTTTGGTTTTCGTATATAAAATTGGCATATTTACCTGTGTTGTAAGAAAATCCATTTTTATCAGTGGTTTCATATTTACCTAAAAAAATAAATGTAGCTTTTTGTAAATTTATTTCTGTTTTAAAACCATCTATTTTTCCTTTATTAAAAATACCTTGCTTTAAATATTTTGGATTATCAGCTTGTGTAAAAGTACCAAAGCCATCGGGCATCCCATTATCTAGTCTGCCAAAGTAGCTGCCGAGGTTATTATATTTTTCTATGGATACCATAGGTATTAAATAAGCAGGTATACTATTGCCAATAATCTTTTCTAAATCGGGTTTGCTTGTAAGCAAACTTTGGTACACAGTTGTGTGAGTATTAAAAAACGAACTAGTGGTAGAACTTTTTTTAAATGTAGTACTTTTCAATGGCGTTCTATTATCATCAATATCGGTAGAGTAACTTATTTCGGGATCGCATTGCTTAAAAAAATTTCCCTTTATATAAGTATTAAGTACCATTTTAGTTTTTGCTACATTGTATAAATAATTTTGAACAGCTATACTTTCATCTGAAAAATGAATACCCACTTTTTGTAAATTTTCCCCATTTTTATTTGAGTTGATGTATATAAAATTTTGGGCCTGATTAATTTTTGCAGCATAATAATCACCTGCTGTTTTACCATCAAGCCATGTAGCAACAAATATTGTATTAGGCTGTACAAACAATACGCCCACCCCATTTACTTGCCCGTTGTAAAAGCTGCCACAATAATAACTACTATCTTCAAACAAATACGTACCATATCCGTCGGGCATATTATTATACACCTCGCCATAGTAAGTACCCGCTTTAAATCGGCTACAAGGTATATATATAACACCAAGGCTTGCTAAAACCCGTACATTTTGCGCCGCTCTGTCATTAAATAAATTGTACGTTGCTATAATTTTTTTATACAACTCATCATCTTTACTAATATTAGGTACAGTAGAATTGCTTGTGTACACAGCTTTATCTTCTACTTGTAGGCTTTTTTGGGCATACAAATGAGTGCTTGCTATAAGTATTAATATTAAAAAAAATAGCTTAAACATTTATTTAATTTTATGGATATCAATGTTCTTAAAATAATTTACTACCTGCTCAGCTTTGTACAGCATTTCGGTTGGTACAATAATGTTGTAAGTAAAAGTTGTATCGGGTTTATTAGCTTTTTTTTCTATACCAATAAAGGTAAGGATTGGGTGTTTGTCTGCATTTAATAATTTTACACTATTAAGTATTTTAGTATCATCGTTTATGATATTAATTTTATTACCGATAATAATTTTGTTATTTGTAATACTACATTCCACACTATCAACGGTAAAAAATAATTTGTACAAACCGTATATTAAGCTCGAGCTTACCTTACAAATAAAATATACAGTTATGCCTAAGATTATAATTAAAGCAAAAAATAACCAGCTATTAAATTTATATGCGAGCGCATTATTTTGCTTTGCTCTGTATAAAAATCTTATTATAAAAGCAGTTGTAAACAGACTATTAATGCTATAGCTAAATTCAATCCGTCTAACCAATCTTTTACGGTTTTGTCTTTAGTATATACCCAACTGCTTATTTGCTTTTTCATTTATTATAATATTTTAGTAAATGTAGTTAGGTGAGTATGCCAAAAAGTACCCTAATTATGATATTTTACTTTGTAAAAAACACAAAAAATTAAATTATTTTCCTTTCATAAGCATATTTTATTAAGCCTATCACTGTGTGGGTACCGGTTTTAAAAAGAATATTTTTGCGGTGGGTTTCTACGGTACGTTCGCTTATAAAGAGGGTTTCAGCAATTTCTTTAGTGCTCATATCTTTTTCAATAAGCCTTATAATTTCTATTTCACGGTCTGTAAGTTTTACATCATCTTTATGTTGCCTATACGAATTTGCCAAAGCTAGCGTTACCTCATTTCCAAAATACTGCTCGCCTAATACAATAGTTTCAAGTGCTTCTGTTAGCACAAGCTTACCATCGCTTTTTAAAATATAGCCTGCTATACCTGCTTGTATCATTTCGCTTATAATTGCGCTTTCAGCAAAAGCAGTGAGGGCTAGTATTTTTATATCGGGGTAATTTTTTTTTACCAACCTGCTCAATGCTACTCCGCTCATTTGCGGCATACTAATATCGGTAATTAAAATATCTACCGCCTTATCTTGTAGTAAATCTATTACCAATAATGGATTTTTGCTTTCACCTACAACTTTAAACTTTGGTAGGTCTGCAAGCATTAATTTAAGCCCATCAATTACCATTTGGTGATCATCTATCAAAAAAATATTTTTAATAAGCGCAGGTTTCATTATTATACAAGGGGAATATGAATGGCAATTAAAGTGCCATTGTCTGTTCTTGAAGATACATCAAAACTCCCTTTAATAAGCGCAATTCTGCTAGCCATATTTTTAAGTCCTATGCCTTCAAATTTTTGAGGGTCGGTACTGTCAAATCCTCTACCATTGTCTTCTATAGAAAGAGTAATTTCTGTAGGGTCACTCAGCAGCGTAATATCCAACTGTGTTGCATCAGCATGTTTTATCACATTGTTTACACTTTCTTGTATTACCCGGTACAATACGGTTTCTATGCTTGGGTCTAAATGTTCGTTTATGCCATTAGCTTGTATGGCTATCTTTAATTTGTTGGTAGGTATTTTGTTTATGAAATCTCTTACGGCAGTTACTAGCCCGGCTTTCATAAGAGCATTGGGCATTATTTGATGAGCTATAGATCGTACTTCGACGCAGCTTTCATCTACCAACGCCATTGTTTTTTCTGCCAACGTATTAGCTGTAGGTTCTTTTACCAAAAACTTTTCTAACAATATTTCCATATTCATTTTTACTGTACTAAATAGTTGCCCTACACCATCGTGGAGGTCGCCGGCTATCCGTTTGCGTTCTCTTTCTTCTGCGTCTATAATACCTTTGGTTGCTAGGTCTTGCTGAACAATAATCTCGGCTTGCAGTTTATTGGATTGCCTTATTTGATTGCGATTAAAAATTAAGTAGGCTATAAAAATGCTCACAAATAATAAACATAACACAACCACCAAATAAATTTTATTTTTACTTATAGTTAGTTTTTGAATGGTATTTTCTTTGTTTAAAAGGTTGATAGCGTTTTGCTTTTTTTCAATGTCGTAACTAGTTTGTAAATCTGTTATTTGCTTTGAATTTTTTGCAGACAATGAACTGTCCACAGAGGCTTTAAATAAATTTTGATAAATAAATCCTGAATCATTATTACCGGCAATAAAATGGTATAAACTTAAACTGTTATAAGCAGTTTTTAGAATTTCCCAATTGTGTATTTTAGATCCAACCGCAGTAGCATTAATTAAGGATTGATATGCTTGCGGATATTTTTTCATCTCAACTAATAATTCCCCGATATTAGCTTCATACAATGCCATATCATTTTCATTGCCAATTTTTTTCACTATTTCATAGGCTTTTTGATAGGAGTTTAAAGAAGCTTCATTTTCTTTGCTTTTTTTAAATATTATTCCTAAATAGTAATATATGATTGCTTGCTTTTCTAAATCATTTTGTTCAATAAATAAACTGTTACTTTTTTTATAATAAAATTTTGCACTGTCAAGTTTATTTTGATTATCAAAATTTTTACCAATACTACCCAACGCACCTGCTGTTATATATTTATCGTTTATTTTTAAACCAATGTTAACAGCAAGTTTAGCATAATATTCAGCCTTATCGTAATTATGCAAATTCACATACATAGCAGCAATATTGTTATAAGTATTCCCAATAAACTTTTCATTTTCTAACGCCTCTGCTAGTCTCAAAATCTTAAACTGATATACGATAGCAGTATCATAATTTCCTATTGATTGATAAATGATAGCTATTTTATTTAGGGAACTTACAATAAGCGTTTTGTTTCCTAAACTTTCTCTAATTTTTAATGCCGCCTTATTATACTCTAATGCGTCATTAAATTTACCCATATAATAACTGGCAATAGCCATATCATTTAAAGCATTTGCACTAAACTTTGGGATGTTTACTTTATCAGCTAAAGCTTTTTGTTTGTTGGCATAATTAAGTGATAGTGAAGGATTATTTGTTGCATATATAAATCCCAACTCTGATAATGTTTTTATTTTGCCTGTATCTGATTGCTGTAAAGCAAGATCTTTAATGAGGCTGTCTACAGCAGTTGTATTCTGAGCAAACAAATTAAAACTAATAAAGAAAAAAAATAGCAGTAAAAGTTTTGGCATATTTTATTTTTTCTATAAAACAATGCACCCATTAATCTTTTCGTTTATTAAAATTCTGATGCGATTGTTTAAGATCTATCTTAAATATAACATATAATGTACAATACTTCTTCCTTCACAATTAATATTTTCTAAAAACATTATTTGATTTTTGATGCAAATTGATAATAAAATTTTTATTTTTTATTAGCGTTTCTTTAATATGATGGCAAGTTTTTTCCAAGTAAAACAATGTCTTATCGCCTTCATCAAAGAGGCATGGGTTTGTATTGGGATTGAAAAAACGTCTGCATTAAGCTGCTAAGAATATTAAACCTGAATATTAAAAAGTTTTGTTGTAACCAAGGCACAAAAGCCTTTCAGTACTTTTGTTATTTCTGCTCTAATGCCAAACCCAATCTCATTTTACAGTTAAATAAATTTATTAAAGTACAGTCAACACATACAAGGTGTTCATTATTTAGCAAGTCGCACTTTAAAGTTTTTTAAAGTCTTATTATTAGCACAGTCATAGTCGTACCCAAAAACTATTACTCGCCCTTTGACAGCCGAAATACTGTCAACGGCATAATTATCAGGAATAAACTCTTCATTTGTTATTTGGTAGTCTACTTCTCAGCAACG
>JANLVW010000849.1:0-4474 GCA_031364205.1 Ferruginibacter sp. | reverse complement strand
AGTATTTGTTTCATAAATAATATTTAATTGATTATTTCTTTAAAAATTTTATTGTAACTTAAAATCCGATAAGTTAACTTACTATTCACACATATAACTTTTATTTTATTTATCTATGTTTAAAAATTTTATTTTTTAAAGTAATAGACCTAGCAGTTTTTTAAAAGAGCGCAATTCAAGTTACATTTTCATTCCTTCGCCTAGGCTCGTGCCTCACGAGACTTTCGCTTCGATCGGTTTTAAAATAACTTATATCTTGCCCTCATATTTAAAAACTGTATTGCTATGCTTTCGTGTGTAACGAACGCAGGCGCAGGATTTACAATATGCCCGAGCAGTTGACCTTAATCAAATACGGTATTTACCCTTATAGGCATATCTTCGCATACTTTTATTAAGGCTGTACAGTTACCGCTTCTAAAAGGACAACATTGAAGAACGGGAAGAAATACGCTGCAGCCATGAGTAAATAATTCATTAACCTTAAATTTAATTTTATGCCGAACAAGACAGCTGAACCTAGGAAAAATAAGCCTACTAAAAAGAAAAGCTCAGCACAGAAGAAAGCGGATCCAAAGAAAAAAGCACGCTAAGCTTAAAATGCAGGAAGTCCGGTTCACAGAGCCGGGCTTTTTTTACGCCACTGTATAGCTTAGATTATTTAATTGCAGCGATAAAATTATTATGCTGCTCAATTCCGTTTGGATAAGAGATGAAAAAAGATATACCGCCCAAAGGCTGCGGCGGAGGGAGCGATGTGTGCCGCTTTTTAGCGGCATACGGATCAGCGACTAAGGCCGGACAAAAGCTGCACAATGCATCAAAAGATAAAAGCCCATAAAACAATTAAGGGCTTTTAAAATCTTGCAAATCGTTTTAAAAATTACCAATCTACCTGGTTGGTAATTTCATTTTTTACCTGCGGGTATATTATTCTGTAGAGGTCCTCGAGCACATCTTCTTTGCGGGGGCTATTGAAATTATTATTGTTGATGGTGGCCCAATCGTTGTTACTGAGGGCTCGCCTATCGCCGGTGTAGCTGCCGCTTTCCTGCTGCCAACGGTAGTTGTTGCTAAAGGTACGGTAACTGATGTTGCGGTTGGTTTTAATATCTCTGATGTTCATTTCCATGGCGGCGGTGGCATCAAAACTTTGGCGGTTAAGGTTGAGTGTTGCATACACAGTTCTATAAATTGGCTTGCCGGATGTATCTCTACCATCCTGCACATTGGCGCTTACCTGGCGCTGGTAATTGTAAGTTATTGGGTACGGAATGCTCATATCCCGAAGCCTTAAATCTACCACCCAATCTGGCTGTACATTGTCTCTACGTGCATCCCAGTCTGTATAAAACCTTGCTGCGTAACGGTTGTAGCCATTATTGTTTTGCAGTTCTCTCACCAAACTTTCCTGAAAATACTGGTTGCTGTAATTGTAACCTGTATTGCCCCAACCGCTGTTAAAAAAGTAAGAATTATCTTCTACCCGGTTAATGACAACATTTACAATGGCAGATTCGTAAGCCTCCTGCATTTTTATTTTACTGTCTTTAAAGCCGGGCACATATTTATCTGTTCGCTTAAACAAAGTGTAGGCTCGCTTTGCATCATCTCTGTTTTGCTTTGCTAAATAATTTTCTGCTGCTTTGTATGTTGCTTCTGCGGCGCTTTGTTTAGTCTCCAGCAATTCTGTACCAAAATACTGTGGGTTCACAATTTTAAATGCAGCACTGTTGTTTAAGATTGCATTGTAAGCATTTTGCAAAGCGTCGTATTCTTTTATGAGTAAATCAAAACGGTTGATGTCTTTGCTGCTATTGTAGTTTTTTATTTTTGCCAGATGATCAATTTTGATGTTACTGTACAAAACAGGAATGGCTGAAAGTGCATCATCATCATTTTTATCTTTGGCCAGTTTCTTAACTGCATCCTGTAGGGCACGGTCCGCATCTGATCTTTCTAAATAAGTTTTACTGCTGCCGCAGGATGATAAAATTACAATGACAATGAGGGTAAGTATAAATCTTTTCATAACAATGTATTTAATATTATAGCATTACCAAATTAATATCCAAACTATTCAATAACATACCTGGCTTAAGCATGTTAACTTAATTTTTGGTGAATTTTCACCCGTTGGCGTTGTCGAAAAGAAGGGACGCATATTATTTATTTGCCTTGCCTGTAAAACTTTTATATTTTTAAGTATTCATACCATTCTAACAAAATAATTATTATGAAATTATTACTTTCTCTCGCAGCAGTTCTTTTCGTCTTGAATGTCAACGCACAAAACAACAGCAATATAAATTTTATTAACAATTTAAAAAAAGAAGCTACAGCTAATATTGAGAATGGCTACGATGCGTATAAAAATATAGCTCTAAACATTTGGGGTTTTGCAGAAGTAGGTTACAAAGAAGTGAAAAGTTCTGCACTGCTGCAGAACACTTTAAAAAGCAATGGTTTTGCTGTGGAAACTGGCGTAGCAGGTATGCCTACAGCCTTTGTAGCTACATATGGCAGTGGCAAACCGGTTATTGCAATCTTGGCTGAGTATGATGCACTGCCGGGTTTGTCGCAGGATAGTACTGTTACAAAAACACCACTTGCAAACAAAAACAGTGGCCATGCATGTGGGCATCATTTATTTGGAACAGGTTCTGTTGCATCTGGTATTGCCATTAAAAAACTGATGACTGATGGTAAAATAAAAGGCACTATAAAAGTATTTGGTACACCCGCCGAAGAGGGAGGCAGCGGAAAAGTTTACATGGTAAGAGAAGGACTTTTTAATGATGTTGATGTAGTGATACACTGGCACCCAAGCGATAATAATTCTGTTACCTACACAAGTGCGCTTGCAAATAAATCTGCAAAGTTTAGATTTTACGGCATTGCTGCACATGCATCTGCTTCCCCTGAAAAAGGCCGTTCTGCTCTGGATGGCGTGGAGTCTATGGATTATATGGTTAACATGATGAGAGAACATATTCCGCAGGAAACCCGTATACATTATGTTATTACAAATGGCGGCAAAGCACCCAATGTTGTACCTGACTTTGCTGAAGTGTATTACTATGTAAGAAACCCAGAAAGAGCAAATACAGTAAGCATTTTTGACCGTGTTGTAAAAGCAGCGGAGGGTGCAGCAATGGGTACCGGTACTAAAATGGATTATGAAATTATTGGTGGTACACATGACCTGTTGATCAATAAAACACTGGCAGCAAATATGCAAAGCAACTTAGAAAAAGTAGGTGGCGTTAATTATACTCCTGCGGAAATGCTGTACTCAAAAGAACTGGAAAAATCCTTTTTAAGTGCAGCCCCGGGTTATGCCGAAGCGGCAACAGTTATGCCTATGCACATAGAAAAAAACCAGGGCTCAACAGATGTAGGCGATGTAAGTTACGCCGTACCAACCGTAGGTCTGGAAACTGCAACATGGGTGCCTGGTACCGCTGCTCACAGCTGGCAGGCAATTGCCTGTGGTGCAACTGATATTGGAATTAAAGGAATGATTGTAGCGGCAAAAACAATGGCACTTACTGCAATAGATTTGTTTGCAAATCCTGAACTGATTAAAAAAGCCAAAGAAGAATTTGTGATTTCAAAAGGCAATTATAAATACAAAGCATTGTTAGGCGATAGAAAACCTGCTTTAAATTACAGAGATTAAAACATATTTATTGCAAGCGGGATTTAATATTTAAAGTTAACTTTTTATCAATAAAAAAATTAAAATCATCTTTTAATTAAAAAGTTTATTTCTTAAATATTTAAGTTCCAAATAATATAAAAAATTATATGCTTTCCACCCGTCACGAAATATTTATTGAAGTTGCCAGTAACCTAAGTTTTACAAAGGCGGGTGAAATATTATTTATTTCGCAGCCCGCCATCAGCAAACAGATAAAGGCATTGGAAGCATTTTACAAAACAAATTTGTTTGAAAGAAAAGGTGGAGCAATAAGGTTAACTCCTGGCGGACAATTGTTGTTGGATCGTTTAAAAGAGGCCAAAAAAATTCAGAACCAGTTGGAGTTTGAACTTAGTACTTTGACTAATCATTTAAAGGCAAAGGGACAGCTTAAACTTGGAGCAAGCACAACTGTTGCTTTGTATATTATTCCAAAAATTTTATCAGCTTTTCATCAAAAATATCCCGAAGTAAAAATAAGTTTGCTCAACAGAAATACCGATACTATTACCAAAGCGTTAATAGACCAGGAAATTGATATTGGTATTGTGGAAGGAAAAAGAAAGAACTCTGCAATACTTTACCAGCCGTACATGACGGATGAAGTGGTGGCAGTTTGCAGTGCTAAAAGTCCCATTGCCAAAAAGAAATTTTTAACTATCAAAGAACTGCAGCAATATCCGATTGTGTTAAGAGAACAGGGTTCGGGTACATTAGAAGCTTTAAAATATAACCTTGAGAAAAGCAGTGTAAAGATTTCTGATTTAAAAG
>JANLVW010000842.1:0-5728 GCA_031364205.1 Ferruginibacter sp. | reverse complement strand
CTCCAAGCCTTATTGCGGTGGGAAATGATTTATGCAGATTTAATTAAAGGAAGCAGGTTAAAGTTGGGTTGTAAAATAGATGGAAGTTCGGTTTTACTCACATCCAGCCAATTGGTAAGCAAGGTTGCATACACAGCACGAAAATCGTTTTGCATGGGTATATTTTCATTTACAATTGCGTTTTGCACCAATAAAGGATTAACGCCTATAATACCACTTTGAACAGGTTTGCCAAAAACAAAAACCGGGGCAGCACTGCCGTGATCGGTTCCGCCGCTCGCATTGGATTTTATGCGCCTGCCAAATTCAGAAAACGTCATACCAACAACACGATTTTCTGTATTTTGTAATTTGAGATCATCCATAAATGCATAAATAGCTTCTGATACTTTTTGCAACAATGTAGCCTGTGCACCTTTGCTTGTATCATCAACCTCCGTTTGTTTTGCATGGGTGTCAAAGCCGCCCATGCTTACCATATATATTTTTGTCTGAAGCCCACCAGCTATCAATCTTGAAACAATTTTTAGCTGGTCGGATAAGGGGTTTTTCCCTTTCTCTGCAAACTTTTCAGACTGTTTGGTTATTTTTTGCGCAGCCTTTTTTATCACATCTGAATAAGCATCTGTTTTCTCAGAAATCTGGCGTATAAAATCTATCTGATCTAGGGAAGGAGAAGCATCTCCATTTAAATGTTTTTCATTCAGCATTTTATAAAAGCTATCAGGATTGCTGATGGCCATTGCCATTGGAAAAGATGGCCCTTGTAAAGCCGGTGAAACAACGGAACCAATCTGTATAGCAAGCGGATCGGGCATTGTGTTGTTTGGATAATTTGCGGGAAAATCTGGATACAAATAATTTAGGTACCGCCCCATCCATCCTGTATTTAAAACTTGGTTGCTTTCTTCGCCACTGAGCCAAATATCAGTGGCCCGAAAATGCGAAAAATTTGGTTTGGGATAACTTACTGCCTGAACAATGGCTAATTTTTCTTCGTTAAATAATTGCTGCATGGCGAGCATGCCCGGGTTCAATCCTGTTTTATCATTGCCATTAAGTTTTAAAATTTTTGCTTCAACAATGGCAATATTTGACCTTGCATTTTTATAATCAGCATAATATTCAATAGGTATTACCGTATTTAATCCATCATTGCCACCGGCCAATTGTATTACCACAAGCACTCTATCATTTGTAGCTGTACTCAATAGAGAATGTACCATTAGATCGCCTGCAAAAGCCTGTAATTTAAAGCCACCAATTAATGAAGGAATAATTACAGAAGGGATGGTATATTTTAAAAACGATCTTCTTTTCATAGCAAAATATTTGTAATTAATAAACCTGGTATTCAGGTCGGTTCATTAAATATTTATAAAGCCCTTTTAATTTATTTGTAACAAGCTTTTTGTTAATCAGGTCGGTTGGCTTGTCTTTTAAATTGTTCCATGCATTTGTCCAGTAATGGTTTGCTTCCATGCCCTGCAGGTTGGATAAAAGGAGGTTGCTTTTAATGTAATTTTTTTCTACTTCAGTAAGATCAACTGTATATAAGAAACGAATACAATCATTGACCAGTGCATCCGGATCGTCAGGATGAGGGAAGGAAGATGCAAACGCTATTACATCAATATCAATGGTTTTTTTATCTTTTGTAGCAAAGCCATTGGCACAAAACCTGTCAGAATACTGGTCTCTTTTCGGCAGGGTATCAGAATTTATCCAGAGTTTATAATATTCAGGTTGTTGATAATATGCTTGCCAACCGGCCACATTGGGTGGGTCGCCAATATTCTGCTGCATAGAGGATGCCTGAGATCGGACAAATTCCCACATAGAATAATTTGCCAAATAATCAGTCTGCTCAGGAAAATTTATATTGTACTCCCGTACTAGCCCAACTGTAAAATCAACCGGACTTTTAATCATGCTGCCCCGTAAAGATTTATCAAAAAAATGCCTGCTGCTTAATAATACTTTTAAAACCGGCTGTATTTCAAAATTATTTTTACGAAATATTTTTGCAAGTGGAGCAATGATATTTTGTTCTGTATTGTTATCAATACTATAAAAAACAAAGAAGCGGTAAAATTTTCGGCAGATAAATTTTGACATTTCCTCTTGTGTTAATATCATGTTTAACAAGTCATCCAATTCTCCATCCCCTTCCTGTCCTTTTCGCCCTTTTATTAATGTATTGGCATAAAAGGCAGAAAATTGTTTATCGCTATCATCGTGGCGAGATGGATCAAATGAAACAGTAAGTGTTTTGTTGTCTATTTTATAACCTGTCAATACGCGGGCAGCGGCCTTTACATCTGCCTCAGTATATTGAGAATCCGGTCCTTTACCCACTGTAAACAATTCCTGCAATTCCCTGCCATAATTTTCATCAGGCGCTTTTTTTGTACTGGCATACCCGTTCAGGTAACGAAGCATACAAAAATCTACAGTAACAGCTTTTACAAACTCCTTAAAATTACCTAATGCAAACTTTCGGAGTAATAAATTATGGCGATAACAATAAACAGGATTATCTACCACATTTGTTTCGGTTGAAAAATGATTGTGCCAGAAGAGTACCATTTTTTCTGAAATACTCCGGTTTTGATTGATCATATTACCCATCCACCATTGCTTGTAGGAATTGCGGCGGCGGCCATTAGACATACCATCAAAACTTGTAACATTTACCCAGGTACTGGCCATGTGTACATCCGGATCTGTAAACTTATCATCATTATAATTATTTAGCGGCGAAGTAGTAATCATTGGCTCAGGTTGCAAAATTTCTGCTACAGTTTTTTTTAAAGACATGTTTTTAAAGTAGGCAATATCGTTTTGCTTTGCTCCAAACATAGTCCGCTTTAAAAAATGTGTTACTGCTGGTTCGTCCCATTTTCCTTTGTATTTTTTTAAAGTGGATGTGGGATTGGCTACGTTCGATTGTTTAAAATCGAAAACATTTTTTAAAAAAATTTGACTGAAGAATTCCTGCCGGTTCATAATAAAATATATGTATTAAAAACAACTATAAAATTTGGACTTCCCTTATTTAATTTGGTTTAAGAACGTAAATATTTTTGGGAGGATTAAACCTAATTTAACCAATTACAATATTTCTTCATTTTATGGATAATTCGATAAATCTAAAGTACAATTTACACTCAGAACACTTGTAGATGCAGGATGAATTATGTATGAAATGGCGAAGATGATAACATGTATTTAAGTAAGTTCGTTGACGGTTTGGGTAAAACTTAACAGTAAAAAGTTTTCACAACTTTTGTCATATGCAAGTACTTTAAAAATTTGATGCTAAAAATTAGCACACGATTGAATTATAAAAATTATAATAGTGAACAATCCATTAATTTGTAAGTCCCTTTCATTGTAATTTGTCGTATACGCTAATCGTATTTGTAATAATTTAGGCTATTAAAACAAATTTATTTTGTTGGTGGTTGTACCTATTTATACTTTTTAGCTTTTTTGATACCGCTTCTGCTAAACGTACTATAATACTGTTGAAACCAGCAGTCAATACCATGCAAAATCCTTAAATTCGTTACACAAAAAACCGAAAAATCATGAAGAAAATAATCGTTTCGCTTGTACTTATTTCAAGCTTACTGCAAGCCCGTGCAGATGAAGGCATGTGGCTGCCCATGTTACTTGGGCAGCAGGTTTACAACGATATGGTAAAACGAGGGTTAAAGCTGACCAAAGAGCAGTTGTACTCCGTAAACAAATCATCTTTAAAAGATGCCATTCTTATTTTTGGCGGTGGCTGTACAGGCGAAATTGTTAGTGACAAAGGCCTCATATTTACCAATCACCATTGTGGTTACGATGCTATTGCCAATGCCAGTTCTGTTGAGCACAATTACCTGCGGGATGGGTTTTACGCTTACAACATGGGGCAGGAAATTCAAAGCAAATTAACGGTGCAGTTTCTTGATAAAATTATAGATGTTACCAAAGAAGTTGAAGATGGGGTGAAGGGACTTAACTGGGCAGACCGCACCAAAAAAATGACTGATGTTTATAAAGTAATTACTGATAAAGTATTGGATAAAGACAACGGTATAACTGGGCGTGTTTACAGCGTGTTTAAAGGCAACCAGTATTTAATGTATACTTACAAAACCTACAGAGATATCCGTTTAGTTGGCGCACCGCCGGAAAGTGTTGGTAAATTTGGTGGCGATACTGATAACTGGGAATGGCCAAGGCACACAGGAGATTTTTCTATCTTTCGTGTATACGGCAGCAAGGATGGTAAGCCTGCAGAATTTAGCAACGAAAACATTCCACTTAAACCAAAAGCTTTTTTACCGGTTAGTATTAAAGGTATTAAAGATGGTGACTATGCCATGATATACGGTTACCCCGGCGGTACCAACCGTTACGAAACCAGCTATGGCATTAAATTAAAAAATGAAATAGAAAATCCTTCTCTTGTTGGGCTGCGTGATATGCGTTTAAAATACATGCATGAGCAAATGATAAAAGACCCTGCGGTAAAATTAAAACTTGCCAGCAACTATGCAGGCGTTGCCAACTACTGGAAGTTTTTTGATGGCGAAACCAAGCAACTTATAAAGTTTAAAACCTACGATCAAAAACAGGGATACGAAAAGAACTTCAGTGCATGGGCCGCGGGCAAAACTGCCTATTCATCTATTATGACGGATTACGAAGCCAACTATGCTGCATGGACGCCTTATGCAAAACAGCGCCAGTATTTAATAGAAGGTATTTTAGGTTCGCCGTTAGCAACTTACGCATCATCTTTACAGGGTGTGGAAACTGCGCTTGTAAAAACAGAAATGACGGGTGCAGACATTACTAAAGCAGTTGCTGCTGCAGATGCGAGCCGCAAAGTTTACATGGAAGCTGCTGACAGAATAAGTGATGAAAAAATTGTTGCAGCTGCTGCTATGTCTTTTTACAATGATGTAGATAAAAGCCAGCACCCCATTGGGTTTTATGAAAAAATGAAAGGTACGTTCGGTCCGCTGAATGATGAAAACACGTATAAAAAATGGGCAGCAAATCTTTTTGCAACTACCCTGATTTTAGATGATGCAAAATGGGCTGCATTTATTGCAAAGCCTGATGCTGTTACCCTGCAGGCTGATCCTGCATTTGATTATGCAACAGCTTTTACAAAAAGTTACAATGGCAAATATGCATCGTTGTATACCGTATTTGTAAATAAAAACAATGAGCTGGGCCGTGCATATTTAAAAGGTATTATGGAGAAGGATCCTGTTGCCGCGGCAAAAATGTACCCTGATGCAAATTTTAGCATGAGGGTGAGTTTTGGTAATGTAAAAAGCTACGTACCAAGAGATGCTGTGAAGTATGATTATGTTACTACAAGCAAAGGTTTGCTGGAAAAATATGTAGCGGGAGATTATGAATTTGATCTTCCTGCAAAGCAGGTGGAATTGCTTAAAAAAAGGGATTTTGGTCAGTACATTGATAAAAGCCGAAATGATCTTGTTGTTGGTTTTATAACCACCAACGATATTACGGGTGGTAACTCAGGCTCTCCGGTAATTGATGGCAATGGTAATTTAATAGGGCTTGCTTTTGATGGCAACTACGAAGCTTTAAGCCATAAAATTGCTTTTGATAAAGACCTTAACCGAACAATATGTGTTGATGTTAGATATGTATTATGGTGTGTAGATAAACTTGGCGGCGCTAAAAATAT
>JANLVW010000832.1:0-1567 GCA_031364205.1 Ferruginibacter sp. | reverse complement strand
CAACGATTTGGTTTTTAGGATTGCCATTAAACCAACATCATCTACCCCCAAACCACAACAAACATTTAGTAATGCCAGCCAGGAAATAGAAACATTTTCAGTAAAAGGTCGTCATGATCTTTGTATTGCTTTGCGGGTACCTGTCGTGTTAGAGGCTGTAACGGCCATAACTATTGTTGATTTATTATTAAGAGAGCAAAAATTAAAAAGGATATTATAAATCCAAAAATTTTGAGTAATGCAGGTTTTTTAAATGGTAAATATTAAAGTTTACAACACCTCTACTTCATCTGCAAATAACCACGCAGCATTACCTGCACCAGGGTTTCCGTTTGGTATAATTCCATAATTTTCCCCTACGATTTTTATGTACCTCGTCTGTATTTTTTTTTGTGCGGAAAAAAAAGTTATTTTATTTATTACATTGCTGTTGCCTTCAACAGTAAGCGTTTCATTCTGCGGCGGCGTAAAATTTATGCCATCATTGCTTACTAAAACCTTTATGCTGTTTTGTTTAGCAGGATATATCCAACTTGCCGTTCTGGTAAATGTGTGTAAACGGACTTCGGTAATATCTGTTACTATTCCCAAATCAATTATTGCTTCCAGATCTTCGCCTAAAAATCCAACTATCTCTGCTGACCGTGCAAGGCCTTTAGTATTTTGTATACCATCTGCCAATGTAAATGCGCCATTGCCCGGGTAAGCAGCTGAAGGCTGGTTTACAAGGGTGATCTTTTTACCGGTGGCCTTGTTTACAGAAATATTTAAATCTGTTTTAAAAAGATATTTATAGGATGGCAAAGTAATGGCTCCCCATTTTTCTCCTGTTTTTTTAGATTCTATTTCGCCCAATAATCTTATACCGTATTCGCCGGATTCTTTTATAGTTGCTGAAACAGAATCTGTAAAAATATTAAACCGACTTTTTGTTTTATTCCCAAAATAATAGGACGGCTTTTTCATTTTGCTGTTCACTTTTATTTGCAGACCATCATAATTTTCAGTAGGCAATACTTGTATCACAGGTTCGTAATATGCATTACTAAAACCAGTTTTCCAGTTTTTATATGTTTCAAAAACGTCAGGTAATCTCCGTTCAAAATCTTTCCAGTTTTTGTTTTCTTTTTTACTCCATAGTACTTCAGCCAGTGCTGCCATACGTGGGAAAATCATGTACTCCAGTTTCTTTTCGTTTGCAATATATTCCGTCCACACATTTGCCTGTGCACCTAATATGTTTAGAGACTCAAGCTTTGTAAGTATCGCCGGTACAGGCTCGTAGTCATATACTTTTTCTACCGGTAAAAAACTGCCTATTGTTACACTGTCTTCATTACTGCTTTGCGAATGGTCAAAATAACAATGGCTGCCCGGTGTCATTACAACTTTGTGGTTTTGTTTTGCTGCTGCAATCCCACCTTCCGTACCCCGCCAGCTCATTACAGTTGCGTTTGGCGCTAGTCCTCCTTCTAAAATCTCATCCCATCCAATAATTTTTTTGCCTTTAACATTTACATATTTTTCTATTCTTTGTATAAAATAACTTTGCAAACCATGCTCGTCT
>JANLVW010000785.1:0-10156 GCA_031364205.1 Ferruginibacter sp. | reverse complement strand
CGACGCCGACTTGGTCGCGGGCGTCGATAGCCGTTGCCAGAGCCTCAACGGTTGCAAGATGCATGCGGCTTGCTTCGGTAATCTGTTTGGTCTTGTTGGTGCAAATGCAGCAAGTGAAACCATTTCAGGCAATGGATTTTTTTTGCTGTCATCCTCCAGCCCTTCATACACCTGAGCTTTTTTTGTTTCGTTGGCATCAAAATTATAACCGCTTTGAGAAAACTGATTGTTACTTTGCGTATTGCCGCTCGTATTACTCAGCATATTACAGCCACCTCTAAAAAAAAGAAAATAAGCTGCTACACCGATAAGCAAAAGAACAATTAAACTTTTACCCCCGCATCCACCACCGTTGTTGCCATTACTGTTGTTGTCAGAATTACTTCCACGTCCAAAAAGACCGAGTATTAAAGGTAAAAAGCCAAGTAAACCACCCAGGTTAAAGCCACCTCCACCGCCACCGCCGCCTTTGTTACCTCCACCACCGCCGTTATCAACGTAATCGTCTTGTCCATCAGGATCATCTACCATATGCAATGCCATAGAATAATAGTTTAGAGAATAAATTTAATTAGAAAAGAATGAAAGAAGTCAAAAACTTTACCAGATTACACTTGAGAGAAATAATTAAAAAGTAGAGAAAAAGTTGTTACAAAAAACGAAATTTGAATAAATCAATTCAAATAAGATTGAAAGAAGAAACACAAAATTGTTTTGAGAAATTAGAAATTATTCAAACCAGTAACTGGATAAAAAAAGTTGTAATTGGTTGCAACTTCTGTCCCTTTGCTGCAAAATCACTTACAAAAAAAACGGTGCGTTATGTTGTAAAAAAAACTGCTGATTTTAAATCTGCTCTCTTTGCATTAGCAGAAGAGTTTGAATTTTTAAACAGCAACATAAATATTGAAACAACCTTTATAATTTTCTCTGTCGGCTTCACGGATTTTTTACCGTATTTAGATTTGGTAGATAAAGGGGAACACTTGCTTTTAAAAGAAAACTATGAAGGCGTTTACCAGCTTGCAAGTTTTCATCCTCAATATTTATTTGCGGGGAGCAATGAAAATGACCCTGCAAATTACACTAATCGCTCACCTTTTCCCATGTTGCATATTTTGCGGGAAGACAGTATTACAAGGGCTTTGGAAAACTTTGATGACCCAGATTCTATTTCTGAAAAAAATATTGATTTTGCAAAAACAAAAGGAATTGCATACATGAAAATGTTGGCAGCATCGTGCATTGCAGAGTAATAATTTTTAAAAGATTTGGAACTTTCAACCATGTTTATTCTATCAACTTTAGTTCGGCCTTATAGGCTATACCGTGCTATAATGCAGGATTATGGATGGGCCACGCCAATATTATAGCACACCGCTTCGTCCACCGCAGCCCTTGAGCAGTAAAATATTTTTCAGCATTATTTATTCAGTAACAAATAATTTTTAAACCCATTGCTAGAAATAAAATTACTTGAGGGATAAGCGTGAGGGATTTTAGCGGAAATGCTTTTTGCTGCATTCGAGCAAAAAGATTGCAGCGAAAAGCACGACTCTCGGGGCACGCCCAAAATATTTTCATAAAAAAACCGCTGCATTAAATACAGCGGTTTAAAAAGGTAATTTTTAAAATATTTAAGGAGCTACACTCACTCTTACACCTTCGCTGTGACTTGCAAACTCGGGTGCATACATGCATTGAATATTTGTGATGCCGTTGCTAAAATTGCCACTGTGCGTTACAAACATTGAGTATTCAAAAATGTACGTACCTCTTGGCAACCAACTAAAAAAGAAATTTGTGCTTGCATCTTTAGTGCTTTCGTAATAGCCAAGGCCGCCTTGGTATTTGTATTGGCTGATAACATTTGTAGGTTCCATGCAAGCCGCACGCATGTCTTTCATGTGCACATATTCCATGTCTCTGTCTGAACGAAGTTCGATGCGCACTTTTATTTTATCGCCTACTTTTATTTCATCGCCATCTTTTATAGCCTGCAACACCAATCCTTTGTCAGTATTTTTTTCAACGAATAATTTCTTTACCAGTTTAAGCGGAGTTTCTGCGGAAGTAATTTTATCAAGGTCTTCAAAGTACTGCCAGTATGCTGCACCCCAACTTGTTGTTTGGTTTGTTGGTTGATTATTTACTGATTTTATTTCTACAGAAATATTTCCCATTTCTGGATTTACTTTTTCACCTTCTATGCGTTTTTTAAAATAACCTGTTCCAGCTTCGGTTTTATCATCGCTGCTCTTTATAATTGTATTACCAAGATTTATTGTCACCATTTTTTCTTCGCTCAACCAATCGCTACCCTGGAGTAACAACGCAAAACACGCTTCAGCAGTGGCTTTGGTATTGCCCCAGTTCTGTGTTTGCTTTTGTTTTAGCAACCAGGTTTTAATGTCGTTAATAGTTGCAATATTTTTATCAATATCTGTAAATGCTTCTACCATCAGAGCCTGGCTTTCAATCGGTGCCTGGTACCAATAATAACCGCCCTTAGTAAAATCTTTCCAGTACATGCCCATCTCTTCGTTGCTGATGCTGTTTTGTTTTAGCGATTCAAGAATTGCTTTGGCAGTTTTGCTGTCATTGTTTCTATACAGCGCCAATGCTACCATCGCCTGCATGTATTTGCTCTGGCTAAGCCAATATTTTTGTGCCTGAGCTTTGTAATAATCTACCGCCGTTTTTGCAGATGATGTGATATTTATTTCTGTAAAAAAACAGCGCATATACAAATATTGAATAGCTGTGTAGCTCAAATGATTGTCAGATAATTTTGCTTTGTACTTTATTAAATTATCGTATTCTTCTTTTAAGCGTGCATCTAAATAAGGCAATGCCTTATCAACAATTGGTTTTAAATTTTCATAATCGCTGCCCTGCACAGCTTTTAATTTTCTTAAATGCCCAATACCGGTGAGAATGTATTGCGTCATGTATCGGTCATCTCTGCCTCCTTTAAACCAGGTAAAGCCACCATTGCTACTTTGCATTTCTTTCAGCTTTGCAAGTGTTTTATTTTTTTCTGCTGCAAGACGAACCATATCAAACAACAAAGCAATATTTTTCTTTTGTTGCGTTTCATTTTGCGCAGCCAATACCCATGGCGTTTCTTGTAACAGTACTGCTTTTAGCTCTTCGTTTTTTTGCAGGTTGCCCATTAAGGCAGCAGTGTCAGTAATTTTCCAGCGTTCAAAAACTTCTTTTATTTTAGGTGATGAATTACTGATAAAAGATGCCAGTGTGTTTGCATAAAATTTACTAAAAGTCTGTTCTGCACATTCATACGGATATTCCATTAAATAAGGTAAAGCCTGCACTGCATACCATGCCGGGTTGCTTGTATATTCAACGGTAAGTGCGTGTTTGCTGAGCGTTGAGCTGTTACCACTGTTTAATAATTTATCAAACTTAAATGTTTTGGAATTTGTGTTTCGCATGTTTAATAGTAAAGATTCTGTAACCAACATCCTGTTTGTCAAAACCGGAATCGCAGCTTCTTCACCATCTGAAAAACTTCCGTCTTTTGCGATTGCTTTAATTCTATAAATCATGGCAGAATTAAAGTTAAACGGAATATCTATCGGGAATTTTACAGCTACACTTTGCCCTGCCGGAACACTAAAATATTGCTGCGAAAAAACATTTTTAAACCAACCATCAACAACCTTGTTAGTAGCAGCATCCAGTAATTCCAATTGCGAAGTGCCGATAATTTCATTAACAGTAAGGTTTACAATTTTTGCAGAAAACTCCATGCGGTCACCTTCACGTAAAAAGCGAGGCGCATTTGGCTGAACCATTAATTGTTTTTGGGTTACGGTTATTTTGCTGCTTACTGCGCTTGCCAATTCTTTTGTATGCGCCATTAGCTGCAACTTCCATTGTGTAAGCGCTTCGGGCATGGTAAACGAAAATTCTACATTGCCATCTGCATCCGTTTTTAAATCAGGAAAAAAGAAAGCAGTTTCGTTGAAGTTTTTGCGGAGTTGGATGGGAATGTCGTTAATGTTATTGCTGTTTCGATTAATTGATAAATCACTTACAGTTTCACTTTTAATTTGAACCCCAGCAACTTTTCCTAACAAAGCATCCTGTGTAATTGGAGCTTTCTTTTCTACCCTAGAGGATGTGACAACTACTTCTTGCAATCCAGCTCTACCGTTGTCTGAGGCAGCCATTGATGAATTTCCCCTTAGCCTAATCAGCCCTCCATAACTTTCATTCCATCCGTTATTAACCAAATAATCATACTGTTTTTCCAAAGAATTTAAAAACACACTTTTTATTTGGTCATTTTCATTGCTAGCAATATCACTAAACGTATTTCCGCTCCAATTAAAATAACTATTATTAAGTGGCCATAAACCATTTAATGAACCCCATGCATGTGGTTTAAACTGATCAAGCGATGCATCATACATACTTATCAAAGTTTCTGCTGCTACTTTTTCTGCATTATCACCTTTAATTTTTATTTTCCATTTTTCAGTGCTTCCCGGTTCCAATTTATCTCTGAAGGTTTCGTAGGAAATATTTAATTGTTTGTTGTTCCAAGGCACAGAAAAGTTTTGCGCTCCGGTATAAACACGGTTGTGCTGCACAAAAGCATAATTCATATTTATGCCGCCACGATCGGCTTCTGTTACATCAATGCTGTTTGTAAATCTTTCGCCATTGCTTACTGTTGGGTAAGTAATTTTATAATTCTCGTTGGGCCTTACAATATTTTGTATGAGCCAAATTTTATCAAATCCGGTGGTGATATCGTAAGTAATTTTTTCGCCGGGTTGAGCAATTTGTTTTAGTACATCAACCAATATGGGAGCTTTTGTTTCTATAGTCTGTGCATCACTACCAGTTATCAGGATAAATTTTTCTGCTTTAATTTCCTCTCCATATTTGTCTTTTCCTGTTGCAATAACTTTATACCAACCAGTTTTCAATCTTATATCTTGTGTCTTAAATCTAGAATCTCTTGCAGTAGTATCTGTTACATCAATCACCTTCTCTCCCAACGCCCATTTACTCATTTGGACTTCGTCTGAATATACATCATAAGGAAACAGTTTATAATATTCCTCTTTGCTTATAGTGAACAAATCGGGTTGTTGCCAATACCTTGCTCTGAACATTCTGTTTGGCTCCTGCAATTTGTATATGGTATAATTCACCCTTGTTTTTTCGTGCTGTCCATTTGCATTGGTACTTGTTATGCCAATGTTTTTAATATTATCTGTAGACAGTTTTTCATCTGCAATAATATTCAATTGTATAGCCTGATACGATACAGATATTATTGTAGTTGCACTTCTGGTTTCACCATTTAGATCAGTAATATCTGCACTCACCCGGTAATCAAATGTTGGCTGGCTTTTCTTTTCTACGGATTCATCGGGTATGGCTTTAAATACAATATTGAATTCTCCTTTTGTATCTGTTGTTGTAATCCCATTTGTAATTTCCATCTCTTCATTGTTACTCTGTGGCGGATAAATACTTCTATAATAACCAAACCAAATAGGGTAACGAATAACTCTTACAACTCTGTAACTTACTTTGGCACCATCAATATTATTTCCCGCAAAAGCTTTGGCAGCGCCGGTTACCCGTATGCTGTCATTCACCCGGTAACTGCCTTCTGGCTTTTTTATTTCTGCAGAAAATTTTGGTCGCTTGTATTCTTCCACACTTATATTTTGGGTTGAATTTGTAAGCGTATCTTTCAAATAAAAATTTCCATTTAATAAACCTTCCGGTATTTTAAAACTACCGTTGTAAGAACCGTAATCATTACTTGTAACATTTATACTTGTAATTTTTTGGTTATTTCTGTCAAGTAATTGTACAGAAGTTTTTGTGTTGGCCAGTATTTCACTCTTCCTCTTCGTGCTATCAGTCTGTGTTATTATTCCTTTAAAGAATATTGTTTGACCCGGGCGATAAATCGAACGATCTGTAAAAAGGAATGTTCTCTTTGTACTTTTATTCTTTGTATTTATATCATCGTAATAATAACTGTTGTAGCCATCATCAGTAAACAATTCATCGTTGTTGTATTTAACCTGTACAATACTGTTTTCATAGTTAATAGGCTTAGCTATTTTCACAAAACCATTTTTATCAGTTGTATACAAACCGGATTTTACTGTTTCATATTTTCTTGAACTGTAGCTGTAAGTATTCGTCCAAAGCTGTACAGTGGCTTTCTCCAAAGGTTTTCCATTGTCTCTGTCAAGCACATACAATTCATTTTTGTTATTGGTTATGTAGCTGATGTTGCTCACATAAGTAGTTACCCTGCCAATAATATTATTACTCAGCGAAAAATCTTCTTGTATACTTGCCAGTAAATAATACGTTCCTACCGGCAAGGCATCCACTTTTGTTTCTGTAGCATGTTGTTGAAAATCTTTTTGGTCAGGGATAATTTCACTCCAGCTTTTTAATGGTTTTAATGCTACAATGGAAGGCCACATTTTTTCATGATCGCTGGTGTTTTCCAGTCGCTTAATATCTTCTCTGTTTGTTTGTACAATTCTATAATATACTTTACCAATATTTTTAAAAGTAACAAGTGCACGAAATGGTAACGCAGGTACATTCACTTTCTCTATATCAAAATGCAGCGAGGGTTTTTCAATTTCGCTGATAAAGTTTTTACAGTTTATACCTCCTTCACTTTTCGGAAATTTTGCATAGACAACTTCGCAGATCTGCTTTGCTTTTACCAGATCATACTGGTTTTCTTTATTAGTTAGTGGATTGTATTTTTCGGCAGAAGCTACCAGCATTTGTGCACGCAAATAAGTTGCCTTTGCACTTGCAGGACTTTGGCTGTATTTTATTTCAATATTCAACAATGCATTTTCGTACAGCTTTTCTTTATTGTTGAAAATACCATGTTGGTTTACAAAATTCAGTCGCTTTAAATCTGTATCCAGCAAGGCTTCCGGCTGTGCATCATTTAAATGAAAAGCAAGCAAATCCTGCATTATCTGCAACGCATTAAAGTAAAGCGATGCGGTATCTTTTGTTTTAAAATTGTATGCTGCAAATTCTTTTACCGGTGCAAAAGCAGCTACTTCATTTATAATAAATTTATAAGCAGGAGTTGTCACATCATTCTCGGTACTCATAAAATAATCCAATGCACGGTGTTCTAAAAAATCGAATAAAGTTGGGCGTAACTGCCGGGTATTTTTTCCTTTGTCGATAATGGCATCCAAGCCATTTAGATCAGTCACTTTTAAAACGGCTTCAGTTTTTAAAGACGCTTTGTATAAGTTTGCTATGGTTGCATTCAGTTTTGCAATACTCCAAGTAGTAATATCGTTCCCTTTCTCTTCTTCGAGTGCAGTACGATTGTATAACTGGTAGCGGTTATTTTCTTTGTAGGATTGAAACAGCTGTGCCTGCATACTCAGCAAAATATTTTTTGCAGGTGCTTTTGTTTGCGCAATCAATGTGTCAACAAAAAAAAGATTTTTCTGCTGGTTATCTTCTTCCGTCATGTTCCGGTATTTCATTTGGAACATGGCAGCTTTTATTTGCTGTGCTTCGTTATTTTTATTTACAGCATCTTTAAAAATTTTTATGGTCTCGTTAAGTGCATCTTTTGTTAATCCTTTCTTTTCTAAGGCGTCAATTTTTTTCCATTCGGAGCTGTAATCCTCTTTAACCTGAGCAAATACACTTATGTGAATTACAAAAAATAAAATAAGTATTGCAAACGATTTTATATTACTCATAACAAAAATTTAAAAGAATAATTATTCGAATGATAGTATGATGAATTTTTAGTGTAATTACACAATTAATTTCGAAGAAGTATTTTTTATTTCACTCTGTTGCAAATTATTTAACAATATAGCCAAATAAAAAAGCGATTCATTATAAAATGAACCGCTCAAAAAATCATAATAATTATATTATTTCTTCATTGCCTCAGCCATCGTCTTTCCAATATCGGCAGGGCTTGCCACTACATGTATTCCACATGCAGCCATAATTTTCATTTTTGCAGCAGCAGTATCGTCCTCGCCACCAACAATTGCACCCGCATGGCCCATGCGGCGGCCCGGAGGGGCTGTTTGCCCTGCTATAAACCCTACAACAGGTTTTTTATTGCCAGTACTTTTTATATATTCTGCAGCTTCTGCTTCCATACCGCCGCCAATTTCACCAATCATTACAATCCCATCAGTTTCATCATCATTCATTAAAAGTTCAATCGCTTCTTTGGTAGTTGTGCCAATAATTGGATCGCCACCAATACCTATTGCAGTTGAAATTCCCAATCCTGCTTTTGCAACCTGATCAGCAGCTTCGTAAGTAAGTGTACCGCTTTTGCTCACAATACCGATTCGACCCTTCTTGAAAATAAAGCCCGGCATAATACCAACTTTACATTCATCTGCAGTAATTACACCCGGACAATTTGGGCCAATCAAACGGCTGTTACTGTCCTGTAGATAATTTTTCACCTTTACCATATCAGCCACCGGAATACCTTCTGTAATACAAACTATAAGAGCAATCCCGGCTTCCGCAGCTTCCATAATTGCATCGGCTGCAAATGCCGGCGGCACAAATATTATACTCACATCAGCACCGGTAGTTTTAACTGCATCAGCCACGGTATTAAAAACCGGACGCTCCAAATGCTGCGTTCCGCCTTTGTTTGGAGTAACTCCACCTACAACATTGGTTCCGTATTCAATCATTTGCGTAGCATGAAAACTACCTTCCGTACCGGTAAAACCCTGTACAATAACTTTTGAATTTTTATTTACTAAAACTGACATGTTTGTTTGTATAAATTATTAATATGGTGGGTAAATTTCGGCAAAGATAAGGGGGAAAGGCTGAAGGTTGAAAGGGGAAAATTTAAGGTTTTAAGTTCTAGGTTTTAAGTTGCTGGTTCGTAGCATCATTTATCAAATAACTGATATTATTTTATTGTCAATTGAATTTTGCAAAATGTTTTGGGAGGCATTTATCTTCAAAATATTTCTCAACATTGGCAGCGGCTATCCGTTATTACTCCGCCACAAAACCCACGCACAATCATTCAGAGGGGTAGCCACTTTTATCCGCAGCCCGCTGAACAGTTTATCTTTTTTCAGCTTTTTATTATGCACTAATAGGCAATTATTTTTTTTGCTATTTCCTTATTTATTTTTTATGACTGTAATATTACCTTCCAACTTCTTCAAAACCTTTAGACAAATTTATTTAAATTATTTTTCTAAGTTTTGTTACACCAGCTTGTCTTTCTTCGGGTAAAGAAGCAATGTATTAGTTTACGGTTGTAGCGGTTGATTGCATGGCAAAGATTTTTAATAAAAGAATGTAAAAGATAAAACCAACCTTTCAATATTTATCATCTTTAAAGCTGGAAAAAGAATTATCGCCCAAAGGCTGCATGATGGGCATTAGTAGCTACCGCCATAATTTTTTTTAATTAATAATATTTCTTGCGGCGGCACTACTACATACAGCATGAACAACTGCCGAACAAAGATTAATTGCCTAAAGCCTCAAAAAAAAAAGGAATAACTTTTCAGTTACTCCCCTTTCTTATGTCTAATATCTTGTGTCTAAAATCAATTCTTACGCTCCTGCGCCATGGCAGTTTTTAAACTTTTTTCCACTACCGCATGGGCACGGAGCGTTTCTGCTGATCTTTGGCTCTTCTCGTGTAATTGGAATTTGCTTTACGGCTTCGGCAGCACCCGCACTCGGATCGTAATAATCATTTTGGTTGGCAGCATAATCATCGCCAGCTGCTTCAATTTGCGCCTTGTTCATATTCATTTTTCGCATGTCGGTTTTTTGCTCCCTTCCTTCTTTAATTTGTCCGGCATTTGTTTCCTCCACAGGTATGCCCGCATGGCTAAGAAAACTTACAATATCCTTGTTTACTTTATCATCCATTTCTTTAAAGGCAGCAAAGGCTTCAATTTTGTAAATCACCAACGGATCTTTTTGCTCGTAACCCGCTGTCTGTACGCTATGACGCAGATCATCCATGGCCCTGAGATGTTCTTTCCAGGCATCATCAATTAAGGCAAGCGTAATGCTGCGCTCTAATGAATTGCCCAGTTCAGCGCCTTTTGTTTCAAAATATATATTGAGG
>JANLVW010000751.1:0-9722 GCA_031364205.1 Ferruginibacter sp. | reverse complement strand
CATTACAACAATTTCTTTTATAGTGTTATCACTTATGGCTATCGGAAGTGGCATTATGATGATCCTCAGTAAAAATCCTGTAAACAGTATACTCTGGCTTATTGTTTTATTTTTTGCAATTTCCGGTCATTATATATTATTAAATGCCCAGTTCTTAGCAATCGTAAACATAATTGTTTATGCAGGTGCGATAATGGTTTTGTTTTTATTTGTAGTAATGTTGATGAATTTAAATGCTGAAAGTGAGCCCGCAAAAAATCATCGACTACAATTTATTGCCATCATATCCGGCGGCAGTTTACTTTTAATTTTATTATCTGCAATCATGACTGTTAAGGAGACGCATCCGGTAATGGTTGCAGCAGGGAATGCAGGGCTAATTAAAACGCTTGGTAAAGTTTTATTTACAGACTATGTACTTCCTTTTGAAATAAGCAGTGTGTTGTTTTTAAGCGCAATGGTTGGGGCAGTTGTTATTGGAAAAAAAGATTAGAATATTTAAAGTTTAGAATTTAAAAGTTTTCCGTGTGAGCATGTCAAATCCGGTGCATTTTTATAATGAACCTCCTTTAATAAAATACTGCCTTTTACAAGCTCAGGCTGACATTATTAATTCTTGAAAGTTAAAAAACATGAAAAAGATTTTAACCATTTTATTTATTGCATGTTTTGCATTTGTAAATAATACGAACGCACAAATTAAAGTGGAAGATATTATTGGAAAAGTTACAGATTTACTTGGTAGAAAAGAATTGCTGACTGTAAAAAAAGGGTTTAATCCCATCTTCTCCTTGGGCAAATTGCAAATAAATAAAGTTGGTTTACTGGGCGAAAAATTAAAAGGAGTTGAAGTGCTTGGTAATATATTTGGCAGCAAAGGAATTGAAGATGTAACAAAATTGTATAAAACATATAAAACAGGTTTGGTTGTGTACAAAATTCTTGCAGGTGTGGGTACTGCAGTTACCACATACAGTGCAATTAGAGGAGTAGTAGGTACAGAAAAATTTGACAACAAAACCGTAAGGCAATTATTGACCCCGGCAATTACATCAATACTCACAGGTGTGGTAACAAAAATACTTACAAAGAAAGCCTCGTACAAAGCTGTTGATATTTTTAACGGGGTTGTAAGGAAAAAAGTAAAAGATATTTTTGGTATCGGTGCAGCATCACATGGATTTGGAATGGCTGTTTATGTAAAATTGTAAATAAAGAAATAAAAGATATTAATTTTTTAAAAGAGGATTGATTATTTGAAAAAATATTTAAATGGATATAAAAGCATACATAGCATTATCATTAACACTTTTTACAATTGGTATTGTAGGAGTGCTTACCCGCAGAAATGCCATCATTGTTTTTATGTGTGTGGAGGTAATGTTAAATGCTGTTAATTTATTGCTGGTTGCTTTTTCTAATATGCACGCTGCAAGTACGGCTGCCAAAGCGCTACCAACTTTTGCAAGTGATGCACAGATTTTTGTTTTCTTTATTATGATTGTTGCAGCTGCAGAAGTAAGTGTAGGGCTTTCAATAATTGTAATGCTTTACAGAAATACACATAGTATTGATGTAAACTTTTTAAATAGGTTGAAGAATTAGGGGCAGACGACGGACAATGGACCACAGATCACCGGTGGTTTTTTGTTTGAAGATTGTAATAATTGAAAATTAATAATAGAATATTAAAATAAACAAAGCGTTTTTCAACAGAAGCTACAAGCTTTTATAAACCAACCATGGTCTGTCGTATGTCGTCCGTGGTCTTTCTTACAAAGTATGAACAATGTTTTACAAATAGTCTGGTTAATACCTTTACTTCCGTTATTAGGATTTCTTATTACAGGCTTATGCAGAAATAATTTATCAAAAGGTGCAGCTGGTTTTATTGCAAGCGCAGCTATTTTTGGTTCTTTCGTATTAAGTGTATTTGTTTTCTTTCAGGTAAAAGCCGGTAATACGTTTGTAGCACATTATTTTACTCTTTTTAAAATTGAAACATTAACGGTTCCCTTCGAGTTTAAAATTGACCAGCTTTCTACACTTTTTCTTTTAATCATTACAGGCGTTGGCTTTCTCATTCATGTGTATTCTACATCTTACATGAAAGAAGAAGATTCTAAAGACTTCGCAAAATATTTTTCTTACCTAAACTTATTTGTTTTCTCCATGCTGTTACTGGTAATGGGCGGAAACTATGTAATTATGTTTTTTGGCTGGGAAGGTGTGGGTCTTTGCTCCTATCTACTAATCGGCTACTGGTTTAAAAATAACGATTACACGAATGCTGCAAAAAAAGCATTCATCATGAATCGTATTGGTGACCTTGGGTTCCTGCTTGGCTTATTCTGGTTAATTTCTATTATTGGAACAGTAAGTTATGATCAGGTTTTTTCTGCTGCAAGTCTTGCACGATTATCTACAAACGACATCACCGGTATTACTTTATTATTTTTTGTTGGCGCCTGCGGAAAAAGTGCGCAAATTCCCTTGTACACCTGGCTGCCAGATGCAATGGCGGGCCCAACACCGGTGAGTGCATTGATACACGCTGCAACCATGGTTACGGCAGGAATTTACATGATTGCACGCAGCAATATTTTGTATACAATGGCACCGGCTACACAAAACGTAGTTGCCATTATTGGTTTAACAACAGCCATTGTTGCTGCTACAATTGCCATCAAACAAAATGATATTAAAAAAGTATTGGCTTACTCTACAGTGAGCCAGCTGGGTTATATGTTTTTAGGGCTTGGCGTTGGTGCTTACACCGGTGCTGTTTTCCATGTTATGACACATGCATTTTTTAAGGCATTATTATTTCTTGGCGCGGGCAGCGTAATACATGCAATGGGCGGAGAACAGGATATGCGCAACATGGGTGGCCTTAAAAAATACATGAGCATAACTAACATTACATTTTTATTAGGTTGTATTGCCATATCAGGTATACCGCCTTTTTCAGGATTTTTTTCTAAAGATGAAATACTTGCCGGAGCATTTGCAAAAAGCCCATTGTTATGGGGGATAGGTATTGCAGGTGCAATGATGACGGCTTTTTATATGTTCCGCTTGTATGCCATGACTTTCCTTGGAAAGTTTAGAGGAACGCACGATCAGGAACATCACTTGCACGAAAGCCCAAAGGCAATTACATTCCCATTAATTGTGCTTGCAATACTTGCTGTTGTTGGCGGCTGGGTAGGTATACCGGAAATATTTATGCATGGTGGTCATAAATTATCAGCATTTTTAGAACCTGTATTTGCACAAAGCAACGCCATTGCAGTAAAGCACGAAATAAGTCATAGTACAGAGTTTTTAATAATGGGTGTTTCTGTTTTGCTTTCATTACTTTCTTTATTGTTTGGGTTAAAAGTTTTCAGTAATTATAAAAGAGAAAATGAAGTTCCTGCAACAGGACTCAGCAGAGTGCTGGAAAATAAATGGTACGTAGATGAGATTTACGATAAAGTAATTACACAACCTTTGCAAGCTGTAGCTAGCTTCTTTAATAATGTAATTGAGAAGAAAGGGATAGATGGATTGGTGAACGGAACGGGAAAGTTTGTCAATTATGGAAGCCGGCAACTTCGCTGGTTGCAAAGTGGGCAGGTTGGTGCTTATATTTTACTTATGGTTATTGGAATGTTACTTTTATTTATTATACAACTGTTTATAAAAAATTAGGTTTTGGGTACTTTTATTACTTTTCCTGAATTGTTGCTTTGGTTGCCTTTGCTGGCGGGAATAATTTGTTTTTTTATCAAAGACATCAAGATCGTAAAAGCAATTGCATTTGTAGGTTCTTTATTGGTGTTAGGTGTAGTCTTAATAAGCCTTTTATATACTTCAAAAGTTTACCTTACTTACAACGCTGTAAACTATTTATGGCTTCAGAATTTAGGGACCAGTTTTTATATATCGCTTGATGGAACCGGACGAATACTTACTTTACTAACAGCAGTTTCGTTCCCCCTTATTTTTTTAAGTACTTACAAAAATAATTATAAAAATGCCGGAGCTTTTTTTGGGTTGATGATGCTGGCAGAATGTGGTTTGATGGGTGTTTTTGTGGCAAAAGATGCATTGGTTTTTTATTTCTTTTGGGAGCTTGCATTGATACCTGTATATTTCCTTTGCAGTATTTGGGGCGGCGAAAAAAGGATACAGGCTACTTTTAAGTTTTTTGTTTACACTTTCTTGGGTTCGCTTCTAATGCTAACGGGTATAATTTATGTTTACCTGCATACTGGACCAAGAGTGTTCGAAGATGCAGTTGTATCACTTCATTCTTTTTCTTTACAATCGTTTTACACTGCAACACTAAGCGAAGGGGAACAAAGCTGGTTGTTCTGGTTATTTTTTATTGCCTTCGCAATAAAAATGCCCATTTTCCCTTTTCATACATGGCAGCCTGATACTTACGACCAATCGCCAACACCTGTAACGATGGTACTTTCAGGCATCATGGTTAAAATGGGTTTGTTTGGTGTAATCAAATGGTTGATTCCTATATTTCCTTTAGCTGTACCTAAGTTCACCAATATTGTAATGATATTTTGTATAGCAGGAATTATATATGCAAGCTGTATAGCCATGCTGCAGAATAACCTCAAAAAACTGGTGGCTTATTCCTCTATTGCCCATATAGGATTAATGTGTGCTGCTATTTTTGCCATGAATGAAATGAGTTTGCAGGGTATCATGATACAGATGTTCAGCCACGGAATAAATATCATCGGCTTGTGGATTGTTGTAGAAATGATAGAACAAAAAACCGGAGTAAAGAATATGAGTGAACTTGGTGGCGTGGCTCAAAAAGCTCCTGTACTAACCATCATGTTGGTAATAATTGCATTTGCAAATATTGCGCTTCCACTCACAAACGCATTTGTTGGCGAGTTTATGATGTTTGCCGGAATTTACCAGCACAACGTTTGGATGGCTGCTGTTGCAGGCATAGGAATTATACTCGCTTCAGTGTATACGCTTAACATGATACAGAAAGTTTTTTACGGAAATACAAATGCATTAACAGAAAAGATAACAGATATATCTTTTGCACAAAAACTGGCATTAGGTTTAATAGTGGTGATGACTTTTACATTTGGTGTTTATCCACAGCCTATGATAGATCTTGCTAAAGAGGCTGTGAACGTATTAAAGGCCCCATAAATTATTGGGATGTTGGTGTTTGGGAGTTGAAACTTTTGAAGTAGCTGTTTGTTTGTAGGTCGATAAAGGATGAACATAGTGATACAGTTGAATGGGGCGTCGCCAATAAAGCTACATCAGGGATATTGGCCCGTAACCAAAATAAAAAATAGAATTTATTTTAAATAGAGAAGTTGATTGATGCACTGGCCTTTTTCTTGTGTCTCATGTCTAAAATCTCAAGTCTATCAAAGATTATGAACGCAATTTTATTATCGGCAATCTGGGGAGTTTTATTGATGTTTTCCGGTGTGTTTATTAAAAGTAAAACCACACCAAAATATCTTGCTGTTGCAGGTATTCTTTTGCTGTTTATTGCAAATGCTTTGGAGTTAAACGTATTTAATACCGGCTCTTTGCATTTTAATATTGATACAAAAGAAATGCTGAATATCAATAGCTTTAACCTTACGTTTATTGCAGTTGTGCTGGCATGTACGCTTTTGTTTTTTTTATTGAATGGAAGAGATGTCGAAAAAGTGGGGGAGCATGTCGGCGAATATTTCGCATTGATGTTTTTTGTGATCTGTGGTGTTTGTCTGGCAGCTACTTACAACACTTTGTTATTATTGTTTCTAGGTATAGAAATTATGTCAATACCATTATACATACTTACGGGTAGCGATAAAAGAAATTTAAAAAGCAATGAAGCATCTCTTAAATATTTTTTGATGGGTGCCTTTTCAACAGGTATTATGTTGATGGGAATTGCATTTATTTATGGTGGTAACCCAAACGGGTCGTTCTTTATAAATAACATACAAATGGGTGAAGGTACCATGCCTGTTATGATTGCTGTTGGTATGGTATTTTTGATCATCGCTTTATCATTTAAAGTATCTGCAGCGCCTTTTCATTTTTGGACGCCCGATGTATATGATGGTGCACCAACGGTTTTTACTTCTTTTATGAGCACCATTGTAAAAGTTGCCGGCTTCTTTACATTCGTAAGGCTATTTGAAAATTCTTTTGGAAAAGTGCAAAGCCAATGGCAAAACCTAATTGTATTTATTACAGTGTTTACATTATTAATTGGGAATATTACTGCAGTTTTTCAACAAAGTGTAAAGCGTATGCTGGCATACTCAAGCATTGCTCAAGCGGGCTTTATGATGCTTGCAGTATTTGCTTTGAACGACAGAGCAAAAGAAGGTTTATTGCTTTATACAGCGGCTTACAGCATTGCTACAATTGGTGTTTTTGCTGTACTTATAAAAATGAATGATTATACCATTGAAGGTTTTAATGGGCTTGGTAAAACGCATTCTTTACTGGCACTTTGTACAACAGTTTTTTTATTATCTCTAACCGGTATTCCTTTAACTGCAGGCTTTCAAAGCAAATTTTTTATGCTAATGGCTGCTGCGGAAAATACCGGTAAATTCTGGCTTGTTATCGTTGCTGTAATTTTTGCGGCAATCAGTGCATATTATTATTTTAGGGTTATACAGGCCATGTATTTTAAAGAGCCAGGAGTAGAAGTAATTAACGACAAAGAAATTACCGGATCTTTCAAAATAATTCTTGCCATTGCAGCAATCCTTATCATTGCCATTGGTGTTTATCCCGAGTTGGTTGTCGGGTGGATGTATCATTGATATATAAACATGCCGGTCTAAAATCAATTTAGTACTTTATTACGCCACTTCTTCTCCCATACCTGCTTCCCACAAAACAAACCAATCTTTCAGGTCCATTTGTATGGTGGTAGCTTTCGTTAAACAGTTTATTCTTGCCGTATTCGCAGTCCCAAAAACAGGTAAAATATTTGCGGGGTGTCTAAGAATCCATGCAAGTAAAATAACATCTGCCGGAGCATTGTATTTTTGTGATAACTCATCGACCACTTTCGTTATAGCTGCAGTCTGTTCATTTATTTTTGTAAATACATTGCCCAGTGGCGACCAGCACATCGGCGTAATATTATTGATTTGCATATAATCAAAACTGCCGTTTTGCAAGGAATCTAAATGAGTAATCGAAAATTCTATTTGGTTATATTCAACTGTTATTTTTTGGTTGATAAGGGCAGTTTGGGATGCTGAAAAATTTGAAAGACCGAATGACAAAATTTTTCCATCATGCTTCAATTTGTTGATGGCTTCAGCAATTTCGTCAGAACGCATTAACGGACTCGGTCGATGTAATAAAAACAAGTCAAGATAATCAGTGTGAAGGTTTTTTAGTGATTGTTCTACAGAATTAATGATGTAAGCTGCAGAATAATCATAGTGCTTTATTGTATTTTTTCTTAAGCCGCCCAATAATTGTATACCGCATTTGGAGATAAACTGCACTTTTTGCCTGTCAAGTTTCATTTCATTAAAAGCCATGCCGAATGCAGCTTCCGTGCTGTAATCACCATAAATATCTGCGTGGTCAAAAGAGCTGATATTGTTTTCCAAACAGCAGTTTATTACTGTTTGCATTTCTTCAGTATTGTATTTTTTACCCCATTCCCCCCATTTCATGGTTCCTGCTATCAATGGAGAAAATTTTATACTAGTCATGAAAAATTGTTTAATTATTAAAAATAGTTTTAGAATAATTCTAAGGTAGCGAATTGAAAGTTGTGTAAATTAAAAACAGTTTATGACAACAAAAAAAAGGCAGCTTTTAAACAAGCTACCTTTTAAAGAATAAAATTATTGTTTACCAGATTCTGATTCTGTCTTCCGGTTTCTTATAAAGTTTATCTCCTTCTTTTACATTAAATGCATTGTACCATGCATCCATATTTACCGGTGCACCAATTGTTCGAAACTGGTTCGGAGAGTGTGTATCTGTAATAATTAACTGTGCTTCAGTTTGTGGTAAAATATTGCCACGCCATACCTGTGCCCAGGCTAAAAAGAAACGCTGGTCAGGGGTAAAGCCATCAATGGTAGCAGATGATTTTCCCTGAGGTGTCATTTTAAAAGCCTCGTATGCAACATTTAATCCACCAAGGTCACCAATGTTTTCGCCCAATGTAAGTTTACCATTTACATGTATTGTATCTAAAACGGTATAATCATCATATTGCTTAGAAAGTGTTTTTGTTTTTGCATCAAACTTAGTGCGGTCCTCTTCCGTCCACCAGTTTCTTAAAGTTCCATCAGCATCGTATTTGCTGCCATTGTCATCAAAGCCATGCGACATTTCGTGGCCAATTACGGCACCAATTCCACCATAGTTAAGTGCATCATCAGCCTTTGCATCAAAGAAAGGCAATTGTAAAATTCCTGCGGGGAAAACGATTTCATTTAATGTTGCATTATAATAAGCGTTTACGGTTGGCGGCGTCATTCCCCAAAGTTCTCTGTCGACAGGTTTGCCCAGTTGCCCAATCATGTAATTGTAATTCCATTCACCAACATTTTTAATATTTTCAAAGTAAGCATTTCTGTTTATAACAAGACCACCATAGTTTCTCCATTTATTAGGATAACCAATTTTAGGGCGGAAGGCAGCCAATTTAGCCAGCGCTTTTACTTTCGTTGCGGGGCTCATCCATTCCAGTTTGTTAATTCTTACTGCAAAGGCTTTGCGGAGATTGCTTACAAGCTCCGTCATCCTTGCTTTAGCTTCAGGCTTAAAATATTCTTTTACATATAACTGACCTAATAACTCACCAACCGAACCATCGGTAAGCAATGAAATCCTTTCCCAACGGGGTGTTTGAGTACGTTGCCCACTTACTACCTGGTTAAATTTAAAACTTGCATCTACAAAACTGCTGCTTAAATAGGGTGCAGCAGATTTTAAAATATTCCACTGTAAATATGTTTTCCAATCTTGCACAGATACCGTATTTATCATGCCAGCCACTTCTTTAAAAAAGGCAGGGTTGTTTACAAGTATGGTATCTTCCTTTTTAATTTTTAGGTCCGTTAATACTGCTCTCCAGTTAATACCAGAAGTGGTTTTGCTTAAGTCTTCCAGTTGAAACTTGTTGTACGTTTTGTAAGGATCTCTCATTTCTACACGGCTCATTTGCGCAGCAGCCAATTGTTTTTCCAGGTTAAAAACAGTTAATGCTTTTTGGTCAGCATCAACTGCAGAAGAACCTGTAAGTGTAAATAATTTGCTGATGTATTTTTTATACCCATCTTGTATCTGTGGATTGCGCCCATCGTTTTTAAGATAATAATCTCTGTCAGGTAAAGTAGTACCACCCTGGCTTAACTGCGGAATCATTACTTCTACATTCTTACGATCTTGCCCAACAGAAAAACCATACAACGGAGAAGCGGCGCCACTTACTCTTAAACGGGCCATCATTTTTTGAACGCCTGCTTTGCTGTTGATAGCCTCAACTTCTTTTAACATTGCACTAATAGGTGTATAACCTTTTTTTTCAATACTAACCGAATCCATGCCGGCACTGTAAAAATCTGCTACTCTTTTTGTAACTGAACCTGCTGCTGCTTTTTTATCTGCAACCGCAGTTTCCAAAACTTTTTTTACAGCGTTTACATTAAAATCCATCAACTGGTTAAAGCTTCCCCAACGGGTTT
>JANLVW010000741.1:0-1272 GCA_031364205.1 Ferruginibacter sp. | reverse complement strand
TGCAAAACCTACCAAGCCATAATTTACCGTGGCATCATCAAAGGTTATCGGTAGGGTCATTTGGGTTAAACTACCACCACCGCCACCTGATGCTGCTAATCTTACCTCATCAAATAACCAGGTGTAGTTTGCTGTACCATCACCGGCTGTGCCTAAATCAAATATAAAAACTAATTTACTGTATTGGTTGGTGGTACTAATAGCAGAATAATCAAAGGTTAAATCCTCCCATGCATTGGCTACTGTTGATGTGGCCTCTTGTTGAAAATTTACACTTCCGTCTGTTGCATTCTCTACTTTTAGTAAAAGCTTAGCACCAACTCTTGGTGAAAATACTTTTACTTTAAATGTTCTGTTTACACTAAAATCCATTGGCGCTGCAAGCGTAATAACACTTCCTCCATATACTTCACCGGTACCTTTTACCATTTTTGCAACGTTGGCACTTGTATTTATTCCGCTAACTTGAGGATTAGCAATTTTGGTTGTAGCTCCACCTCCAAAATTTGTGAATGCATAATTTATTGTTGCTGATTCAAAATCCAATGGCAATACAGGCAAAGTAGAACTACCCCCGCCACCACCTGATGCAGCACCAAATTTTACATCGTCAAAATAATAAATCTGCTGACCCGCTGTTGTGCCCGACACTCCAAAATTGAAGAAAATGGTTGCCTTGTTTAAACTGTATGTTAGGTTCAGTGCAGAGGTACCCGATGCCTGATTGGCAAAATTAAATTCCAACGTCTGCCAGCCATTGGCTGTTGTTATTGTGGCTTCTGTTTCACAGGATTTTGTTGGGTCGGTTTTATCTTCAACCTTTAACCTTACCTGTATGCCTGCTACCGGTGAATATACCCTGACATTCATTCGCTTTTCGGTAGCGCTAAAGGGGATGTTGGTACTAAAGCCCGTTTGAACTGTACCGCTTAATGCTGTTATCGTTGTTCCTGCGTAAGTAGCCGCTGTATTGGTTCTTATTACTTTTGCTACCTGGTTGGTTGACAAAGTGGGGTCTGCTGTTATCGTTGATTGCTCCGCTCCTGCAAAACCTACCAAGCCATAATTTACCGTGGCATCATCAAAGGTTACCGGTAAGGTCATTTGCGTTTGGGTTGGTGGCGTCACTGCGGCTCCTCCAAATTTTACATCGTCAAAATAATAAATCTGCTGACCTGCTGTTGCTCCCGATACTCCAAAATTGAAGAAAATGGTTGCCTTGTTTAAACTGTATGTTAGGTTCAGTGCAGAGGTACCCGATGCCTGATTGGC
>JANLVW010000669.1:0-3823 GCA_031364205.1 Ferruginibacter sp. | reverse complement strand
TTCATTTCTTATTTTGGTTGACGTTGCTGCGTAATTATCAATAAATGCATCCATGAGCCTGCCTGCGTTATCTGCACCTACCTGATCTCAAGTGTGCTGAAATAAGTTTGATGGCGGCTGTTGCCTGTTATAAATTGCATATCCATCTTCAGTAAAAATATACTGGTTTCCACGTATTTACTTAGTGTGTATATTTGGTAAGAAACGCAGGGGGTTTTTCACAAACTCACGTTATGCGTCATTCATCGCCTTTATAAAACTTTAAGCTAAAAAAATGAAAAAGAAATATCTGCAATTCTTCATTATTACATTTCTGTTTAATATTTGTATTAACCATGGAATATATGCACAAGCAAATGATGCCCAAATAAAAAATATTGAAGCCGCATTCCCTGTTATTGATGAAATATTCAGCAGCTATGCTAGGCAAAATCATTTTCCCGGATTTGTGTATGGGCTGATAGTAGATGGGAAATTAATTCATACAGGAAATTTAGGTTATTCAAACATATCTCAAAATAATTTAGCAAATAGTAAATCAGCATTTCGTATTGCTTCCATGACAAAGAGCTTTACTGCCATGGCAATTTTAAAACTTAGGGATGAAGGAAAGCTTAAGCTGGATGATCCGGTATATTTATATATTCCTGAAATGAAAGCGCAAAAGTATCTGACAACTGATGCGCCAGAAATAACTATTCGTAATTTACTTACTCATGGAGCAGGTTTCCCGGAAGACAATCCCTGGGGTGACCGCCAATTAGCTAAAACAGATGACGAATTGATTGCAATGATTAAAAATGGCATCGCCTTTTCAAATAATCCGGGATTGAAATATGAATACAGCAATATGGGTTTTGCCATGTTGGGATATATTATAAAAAAAGTTTCAGGACTATCTTATGAAACATTTATTACAAAAAATATTTTAGAACCTTTAGGCATGACGCATACCTATTGGGAGTATAGCAAAGTTCCTCCAAATGAACTTGCACATGGATACCGTTGGCTGAATGAACAGTGGGTTGAACAACCCCTATTGCATGATGGCACTTATGGTGCAATGGGTGGTATGATTACTTCAATAGAAGATTTCAGTAAGTACGTATCCCTACAGCTTTCTGCATGGCCGCCACGAAATGATATGGATAATGGCCCCATAAAAAGAAGCTCACTTCGTGAAATGCAGTTCCCATGGAACATGAGTGGTTTTTACCCCCAATATAAATATCCAAGTGGCCGTGTTTGCCCTGTTGTAACTGCTTATGCATATGGTTTGGCATGGACCAAAGATTGCGAAAGCAGAGTATATGTTGGACATAGTGGCGGTTTGCCCGGCTTTGGAAGCAATTGGAAAATAATGCCCGAATATGGGATTGGAATCATTTCCTTCAGCAATCTTACATATGCACCTGCCAGTTTGATCAATACCCAGATATTAGATACTCTTATTGCCATAGCAAAGCTGCAACCAAAGCAATTACCTGCATCTGCTATTTTAAACCAGAGAAAAAATGAATTAATTAATTTATTGCCTGGATGGAAGAACCCTGAAGCAACACATATTTTTGCGGAAAACTTCTTTATGGATTATTTTCCTGATTCTTTAAGAAAAGAAGCTAATGCTTTATTTAATAAAGCTGGTAAAATTATTCACATCCATGAACTCATTCCTGAAAACAATTTGCGGGGTTCATTTATTATGGAAGGGGAAAACAATGACATAGAAATAAGCTTTACATTGACGCCCGAAAATCCCCCGTTGATACAAGAATATCATATCAAAGAAAGGAAAAAAATTAAATAATTAACTCAAAAACAATTAGCACGAACGCATAGGAAAAGGTTTGCCGCAAGGCTGGCTGACAGAATAACAATCGGCTGTTGTACTATTATCAGCTAATATTGGGCTTGACCGAATTCTATTTGGCTTTTAAGTGTTATCTTGAGATTCAGTTTTCAGTCGGTTTCAGTTGCCGGGAGGATAATTATAAAATACCAGCCCTGCGGCAAGCCTCGAACGTAAACTGCAATGTCAAAACGTGAAATTAACTTTTATGAAAACATTCTTTTTACTCTTATTCTTTCCTTTCTGTTTAACAGCACAGAATAACACTCCAGGCTCATCTCTTGCATTATTTTGTATAAATTCTTTAGATAGTGCACAAAAGGCAAAATCGGTTTTTTCTTTTAATGAGATGTCCCGTTATGACTGGCACTATTTTCCTGCAACTATGGTTGCAAGGCAAGGTGCTTGTTTAAAAGACCTAAATAGCACCCAGAAAAAAAACATTAATGCATTGCTTAAAAGCTTTTTAAGTGATAAAGGTTATACAAGGACGCAGGACATAATGAACAATGAGTATTATTTAAAAGAATTAGAACCTAACAATATAAATCGTATACCTGAAAATTATTATGTAGCATTCTACGGTAATCCTGGAATGGATAGTGTTTGGGGGTGGAAATTTAGCGGACATCACGTTGCTCTTAATTTTACCATTGTAAATAATCAATTAGCATTTGCTCCTTTCTTTTTTGGAAATTATCCTGCTGAAATAAAAGCAGGACAAAATAAAGGAAGGAGAATAATAGAAGACGAAGAAGATATTGGCTTTCAAATAATAAATATGCTGACAAGTGAACAAAAATCAAAAGCAATCTTTGAATTAAAGGCATTTACTGATATTGTCACTACAAACTCTGCTCAAGTTGGAGCTCTTAAATCGGTAGGCATATTAGCCAAAGACCTGACGCATCAACAAAAAGTTATTTTAAATAAATTAATTGTCGCTTATCTTTCTTCTATGCCATCTGAAATTGCTGAAATCAGAATGAAGAGAATCGTGTCAGAAGACTTTACTGAAATAAAATTTGGATGGGCAGGGGGTTTAATATCGGGAGAACCTCATTATTACAGAATACAAGGAAAAACCTTTTTAATAGAGTTTGACAATACTCAAAATAAAGCCAATCATATCCACACAGTATGGCGTGATTTCAATGGTGATTTCGGAATTGACCTTTTGAAAGAGCATTATCAAAATAGCAAGCATCATCATAAATAAACTTTGGTATTAAATCATTCTCATGATAGGACTGCCGCTAACATGCGGCTTGGTATTATTGGGGCAAGACGTTGGAACATCGGCTGTGTTCGCTATCAACTTCAGTTTCGCCTCAACATTATTAATTTAGCTTTAGTTCATATATTCAACTTTTAAAACAATATTGGGCTTCAGTTGTAAGTGGACGATTTTCAAATATCCCAACAACGCCAAGCCCTAACGTTGCCTGCAAGCTGCGTTATTTAAAATACTATTACATGAGAATTTTGTTACTATTTAACTTTTTAGCGATTCCATTTTTGTTGTTTTCCCAATATAATGCTGTACCAAAAGAACTATCAATTGACAGCGCAGCATTTGCTACATTAAAGTTGCCAGGCTCACCAGACTTTTTAGCACCAGATGGTGACGATGTTTGGATTTTAAATATTGACCGAGTTGAAAAGCTTTCGGCAAAACGTAAGAAACCTGTTCTAAGTGTTACTATTCCGGGTGCTTGTGGAGCCATGATTGTAGGTTTCAACTCATTGTGGGTAGCCAGTTGCAGCAAACAAGCAATCTATAGAATTGATAATAGAACAGGAAAATTACTTTCAGTTATTCCTTGTGGTATTTCTGATAAGGACGGTGAAATTATGTTAGCAATCGGCAACAATTCTTTATGGGTTTTATCCGATAGTACAGGTGTACTGACCCGAATAAGTGCTAAGACAAATAAGATTCAAGCATTAATTGCAGTTTTGCCCAACTCTCAT
>JANLVW010000652.1:0-1052 GCA_031364205.1 Ferruginibacter sp. | reverse complement strand
CGAAAAGTAGATTTAGCATCTGCGTCATCCCACGTTAATAATTTTAAAGATGCATCGTTGTTTATTGCTCTTGTTACATCCCACACCTCGCCATTAATATTTGCAGCAAGTACTTTTCTTGCAAGGCCTTCACTTATTGATCTTGCTATTTCTAAAGCACTAATTCCCTTTTCGTATTCTCTTACAGATGCATCTGGAAGCGTTATTTTAATATTCATTATTCTTAAATTCAATAGTTTTTATGTGCTGCAAATTTAACGAACTCTTTGCTAATTTGTTCCTTTAAATGCGCAGTACGAAAGTTAATAAAAATTACTTTTGTCTTTACAATTTTTAACCAGTATGAAAAAACTAATTACGCTAATATTTTTTATTGCAAATATTTTTTTCTGCAAAGCTCAAAATTTTCAGGGACAATGGAAAGGAAGTTTTGTAGATAAAAGTACGTCAATGGGATCCTGGAGCGGTGACCGATGTGATTACGTTTTGGATTTAGAAGTGAACGGTAAAATTGTTTCTGGATATTCTTACACCTATTTTTCAAACGGTGGAAATAAATATTATACAATCTGCAGGTTGGAAGGCAGTGTAGACAAGAAGAGAAAATATGTTGAGATTACAGAGGTAGCCCGGACAAAAACCAATATACCTGTAAATATTTCCAACAGTTTTCAGGTACATAAATTAACCTGGAGAAAAGACGGCGAAAACGAAATACTGGAAGGTACGTGGTTGCCCGCAGCAGGACAGGATACAAAGAATACAGGTTATGGAGTTACCGTTTTAAGCAAAAGACAGCTTACGGAAATTTCAGCCCTTGCAAAAAAAATTAATGCAAAAAAAGATCCTTCTTCCTCACCAGAAAGACCTGTGATTGCGTCTCTTAAACCAAAAACTTCTCCAATCAATAGTATAAAAATTATTAAGAAACCTGCGTTAGTTAGTATAACAAAAAAGCCAATTCCGACTGAGATTACAAAGCCGATTGCCAAAAATTTAGTAACAGCAAAAATAGAGGAGCAGAAAATAGAGTCTCCTTCGAATATTAAAAT
>JANLVW010000615.1:0-3241 GCA_031364205.1 Ferruginibacter sp. | reverse complement strand
TACAAAGGGCAGAATGAAAATAATATCATCGGACATTTTGGATTGGGTTTTTACTCTTCTTTTATGGTGAGTGAAAAAGTAGAAGTTATAACAAAAAGTTTTAAAGAAGGTGCAACTCCTGTAAAATGGGAATGTGATGGTAGCCCAGAATTTACTTTAGAGCAGGCAGAAAAAGAATAAAGAGGAACAGATATTATTTTACATATAAATGACGAAAGCAAAGAATTTTTAGATGCTTATAAAGTAAAATCTATTTTAGAAAAGTTTTGTAAATTTTTACCTGTCCCTATTTTTTTTACAGATGTAAATGAAAAAATAGAAGAAGTTAAAGAAGTAAAGGAAGGAGATGAGCCTGCTGAAATTGTTATAGCAAAACCATTAAATAATACAACTCCGGCCTGGACAAAAAAACCTGCAGATCTAACAAAAGAAGACTACGAAAGTTTTTACAAAGAACTTTATCCTTACAACGAAACACCTTTGTTTTGGATACATTTAAATGTAGATTATCCTTTCAATCTTACAGGTATTTTATATTTCCCTAAAATAAAAAACAGCTACGAAATACAAAAAGATAAAATACAGTTATACAGTAACCAGGTTTTTGTGACAGATGAAGTAAAGGATATTGTACCCGAGTTTTTAATGTTGTTGCAGGGTGTTATTGATAGCCCTGATATTCCTTTAAATGTTAGCAGAAGTTATTTGCAGGGAGATCCGAATGTGCGTAAAATAAATGCACACATTACCAAAAAAGTTGCTGATAAATTAGAAGAACTTTTTAAAAACGAACGTGCAGAATTTGAACAAAAGTGGGATAGCCTTGGATTGTTTGTAAAGTACGGAATGATGACGGATGACAAATTCCTCGAAAAGTCAAACAGCTTCTTTATAATGGAAGATACCGCGGGTAAGTTTTTTACAAAAGAAGAATATGTAACAGCAACAGCATCACAAAAAAACAAAGAAGGCAAGCAGGTTATTTTATACACTACAAATCCTGTACAACAAGATGCTTACATACAACAGGCAACTGTAAAAGGGTATATAATAATAAAGGCTGAAACTTTGGTAGATGCTGCTTTTATTAACACGGTAGAAATGAAATGGAATGATTTTATTTTTACGAGAGTAGATGCAGATATTGCAGATAATTTAGTTGATAAAACAGAAGGTGCAGAAAGTGTTCTTACAAAAGAAGAATCTGAAAAATTAAAAACGTTGTTTGAACAGCCGCAGGAAGGTCTGAATATAAATGTAGAAGTAAAAGGATTAAGTGCAGAAGCACCACCGGTTACTGCTACAAGGCCCGAGCAAATGCGTCGCATGAAAGATATGGCCGCAGCAGGTGGTGGCATGGCTGCATTTTATGCGCAAATGCCCGATGAAGTTGCACTTACAGTAAATGGCAATCATCCAATATTTAAAAATATTTTAGCAGTAACGGATGCTCCCCAACAGGAGAAACTTGTAAAAAATCTTGCTGATTTAGCCTTGCTTTCTCAGGGTTTGTTAACCGGTAAAAACCTTACCCAATTTATAAGTAGAAGTGTTGAGTTGATGGGGAATAATGGATAAATATTTTTTTGATAATTGATAAAAAAAACCTGCAAATTTAAAATCTTGCAGGTTTTTTTATAAGATTAATTAAGTTTTACAAATACGCTTCCCTCCAAGTAGTGCATTTTTTTTGAATGAAATATTTCTTCGTAACCCCACTCCAGCAAAACATGTTTCTCTAATGGGTTAATGTAAACAATCGTCATCACCCTTGGGTTTGTTTCCAAACTCGTTTCTATATTTTCCATTACACCGCTCATAACAGTTTCATCAAAAGGATTAAAAAAAAATATACAATCCACATCTTCTTCTATCTCAAAATAAAAAGCATCGTTGTTGTAAATTTTAAAATAGGTAGATGTAAATTTTAATTTTGTTGCGGCTATGTTTTCTTTGGCAGTATTGTATAAATCTTTTGAAAATTCGACTCCACTAATCTTTTTTACATCATATGCTGCTGCCACACACATTGCTCTTGCTTTACCACACCCAACATCAAGAAAATGCGAAAAGGTTGATAATTTTATTTCATCAAAAAACATTTCCAAAATATCGTATGATACAGGCATGTAAATAGTTGCATGTGTAATATCAATTCCTTTTTTTTCTAAACTTTTAAGAGAATCAGCACCTGTTGTATTAATGTTGTATTTTTTTTCTCCTCTAACCTCATTTCTAATAATATGGTAGGCTATACCTGCATCCCAATTATATAAAAGGTAAAAAAAGTAACGTAAATAGTGTAATGATTTCATGAAAATATTGGAGTTTCAAAAATTATTTTCTAAGCTTCACTTGGTCTAATATCAATAATTTTTAACTGTAAATTTTTATTCCCTTGCCATTCGTTTTCGTCAATACTAAAAACAATATCCACTTCTTTTTGATTGATAAGTAAAGAAAACTTTTCATGCATATTAAAAGCAATACCACTCATTACTGTTTCTTTTTGCCGAAGAACAAATTTAATATGTGCTTCTTTCAAAATTTTAGAATAACCGAAATCAGTACATTTTCTTGTAATAAAAATAGGGCGCATATTTTCGGGTCCAAAAGGTTCCATGCGGCAAATGATGCTATAAAAAGTTTCTGTTATTTCATCAAAATTTATTTCTGCATCAATAATAATTTCAGGTATTAGAAGTTCAGGATCTATTGTTACCGAGACTACTTCTTCAAACCTTTTTGTAAAAGCTATTAAATTTTCGGGAGCCAATGTAAGTCCTGCTGCTGCAAAATGTCCGCCATAAGCCATCAACAAATCTTTACATTCATATATTGCTTCGTACAAATTAAAACCCGGAACACTTCGTGCACTCCCGGCAATATAATCACCACTTTTGGTAAGTACTATTGTAGGTTTGTAATAATGTTCTATTAATCGGCTGGCCACAATACCAACAACACCTTTGTGCCAATGCTCGCTATATACAACGCAGGTTTTTTTGTTTTGTAAAACGGTACTATCTTTTATTAGTTGCAACGCCTCTTCCGTTATGCTGCTGTCTGCTTCTTTTCTTTCTTTGTTATCAAGGTGCAGCATTTCTGCAAACGCTTTTGCTTTTTCAATATCTTTTTCAATAAAAAGCTGCACTGCTTTTTTGGCATCATCCATTCTTCCTGCAGCATTAACCCTTGGTGCAATTATAAAAACCACATTGGTTATGGTCATTATTTTGCT
>JANLVW010000603.1:0-1049 GCA_031364205.1 Ferruginibacter sp. | reverse complement strand
GATTACCAATACAACTTTAAATTTATAGCTCCACTTAATGACCAACTTGTAAAAGGTGGTGTGCATTTGGCCGGAATATTTAATGATATTTTTAAGTAGTATTTGCAATTTAGGAGCATGAGCTTTTGTAACAATTTTTAGCATTATAATTTAAAGTTTATTTGTGCATAAGCTACTACTGCCCATCAGGGCTATTTTGGCCTGTTTATTTTTATTGAACTTTTATTGGTTGGATAGATTTAAACGAAGGTATTTTAATATGCTTCGATCTTTAGAAGCAACGTTTGCCAAGGGCTGAGACTGAGACATTCCTTAGAAGTAGGAAAATATAAAAAAGAAGATTAAATTGTAAAAAAAAAATGAGCGCTGCAATAATTGAAAATAAAAATATACAAAAGATTATTAGTAGTCTTAACAAGCTTGATGACCAAGAGCAACTTTCTATTCTAGCTCAAATTAATGCAACCCTACTTTTAAAAAAAGGGGTTCCATCTTTCACAAATCCTCCTAAAGGATTAAAACCTCCCACCCTTTCTCAAATTGATATTATAAAACACAGAGCAAGAAAAGAGAAAGTACATGCGAAGTAAAAAGTTTGTACTTGACGCAAACATTTGGGTGAGCTATTTCTTATCAAACAACATTTCTTTATTATTGGAAATTATTTCTACTAATAAAATAACAGTTTTGTACTGCTCAGAATTATTGACTGAAATAGAACGTGTGTTGGAATACCCGCATTTAATAAAATATAATTTAGAGGTGAAATCAGCAGTTTCATTGGTGAAAAAAGTAGGAATATTAGCAACACTCAATTATCCATTTAACGCATATATTCCCAGAGATGAAGACGATTCTTACATCATCGCATTGGCATTGCAACAATATGCCGGATTTGTAACAAGCGGGGATAGACACATTCTTTCCCAAAGATTAATTCTTGAAAAAAAATATACTAAACTAAAAATAATATCGAAATCAGTATTTGAGAAAATGTTCAAAAAATGATTTTATTTATATGCTTAAACTTCAACAAAAAAATCTTTAAT
>JANLVW010000519.1:0-2281 GCA_031364205.1 Ferruginibacter sp. | reverse complement strand
TCACAGATTGTCTATACAGGCTTTCCAACCAAAATTAATTGAAGGAAAAGCAATACAGTTGCACCCTTTGGTAACGGCTGCATTCAATGCGGTTTTTGATGGTGATCAGATGGCGGTTCACGTACCGTTAAGCAATGCTTCCATCTTGGAAGCACAGCTATTATTGCTTTCTTCCCATAATATACTTAACCCGCAAAACGGTACTCCAATTACACTTCCTTCTCAGGACATGGTTCTTGGATTGTATTATATTTCAAAAGGAAAGAAATCAATTGGGGATGACATTGTTAAAGGTGAAGGAAAAGCATTTTATTCTGCCGAAGAAGTAATTATTGCTTATAATGAATTGAAAATTGACCTACATGCAAATATTAGGGTAAGAGCTAACTTCCGCAACAGCAACGGTTCTTTGACTTTTAAATTAATTGAAACAACCGTTGGTAGAGTAATTTTTAACCAGTTTGTTCCTAAAGAAGTAGGATTTGTAAATGCTCTTCTTACTAAAAAGAATTTGCGTGAAATTATAGGTGACATCATTAAATGGACATCTGTACCAATCACTGCAAGATTTTTGGATGATATTAAAACACTTGGATATCGCATGGCATTCCGTGGTGGATTGTCGTTCAATATTAATGATCTAATTATCCCTGCAATTAAAGAAGAATTGGTTGCTAATGCACAATTGGAAATTGCAGAGGTAATGGATAGTTACAACATGGGTTTAATTACAAACAATGAGCGTTACAACCAGATCATTGATATTTGGAGTCGTGTAGATACGAAAGTTACGGAAACATTGATACGTGATCTTGCCCAGGATAAACAAGGTTTCAACTCAGTTTACATGATGCTTGATTCCGGTGCTCGTGGATCTAAACAACAAATTAAGCAGCTTGCAGGTATGAGGGGTTTGATGGCTAAGCCACGTAAATCCGGTTCATCAGGAAGTGAGATTATTGAGAATCCAATTCTTGCAAACTTTAAAGATGGCCTAAGTGTATTGGAATATTTTATTTCCACCCATGGTGCCCGTAAAGGTTTGGCTGATACAGCATTGAAAACAGCAGATGCCGGTTACTTAACAAGAAGATTGGTGGATGTGGCTCAGGATGTTGTAATCAATGAAGAAGATTGTGGAACCCTTAGAGGTATTGCAACTTCAGCATTAAAAGATAACGAAGATATTATTGAACCATTGAGTGATAGGATTGAGGGCAGAATGAGTTTGCATGATGTCTTACATCCTGTTACAGAAGAAATTTTGGCTTCTGCAGGTAAAGAAATAAGTACAGATACTGCAAAATTAATTGACGAAAGTGGTATAGATACTGTTGAAATACGTTCTGTACTTACTTGCGAAAGCAAACGTGGTGTGTGTGTAAAATGTTATGGTAAAAACCTTGCGTCAGGCTCTATTGCACAGCGTGGAGATGCTGTAGGTATAATTGCAGCACAGTCAATTGGTGAGCCTGGTACTCAGCTTACATTACGTACTTTCCACGTGGGTGGTGTTGCGGGTTCTACTTCGGTTGAAAGTAGCTTATATGCTAAGTTTGACGGTACTTTACAATTTGATGGATTGCGTACAGTATCTACAGAAGATGCTGAAGGCAAAAAGCAGGTTGTAGTAATTGGTCGTACAGGTGAAGTAAGAAATATTGATGTAAAATCTGATCGTTTATTAAACAGCATGCACGTTCCTTACGGGTCTGTATTAAAAGTTAAAGACGGACAGAAAGTAGCTAAAGGAGATCGTATTTGTACTTGGGATCCATTTAACAACGTAATTGTTGCGGAAGTAAGTGGTATCATTAAATTCGATGCTTTATTGGAAGGTATAACTTACCGTGATGAAGCAGATGAGCAAACCGGTCACAGAGAGAAAGTGGTTATTGATACAAAAGATAAAACCAAATTACCATCTATTATTGTGGAAGGTAAGGAGAAGAAAGGATACAACTTGCCGGTAGGGTCTCACATTGTTATTGAAGAGGGCGATCAGGTAAGAAGCGGTCAGGTATTGGTAAAAATTCCTCGTGTGTTAAGCAAGTTGAAAGATATTACCGGTGGTTTGCCCCGTGTAACTGAGTTGTTTGAGGCTCGTAATCCTAGTAACCCTGCGGTAGTTTGTGAGATTGATGGTGTGGTTGCTTTTGGTAATATTAAGCGTGGTAACAGAGAGATTGTTGTAGAAGCAAAAGATGGTGTTGTAAGAAAATATCTTGTTCCTTTGACTCGTCAGATTTTAGTACAGGATGGTGATTTTGTAAAAGCAGGG
>JANLVW010000516.1:0-2387 GCA_031364205.1 Ferruginibacter sp. | reverse complement strand
CTTTTAATTTGGGTATGATAAGAACTTTATAGGCACGGTTACAGAAGTTTATTTTTTAGCAATTGAGGCAACAGTTATTTGTTTGCAAAAATAAATACCAAAGTCTGGAAAATTAACTACAAGAATATTTTTATAGAGCTGATGCCGCAGTTTACCAAAACGGGTGATACCTTGCTTGACAGAAAATATGCTGACATCCACAACCTAAGTATGAATGTTACAAAGTGGTTAAATATCGGTTTGTTTGAAGGAATTATTTTTGGAAGAAAAAATAGATTTGATTTTCAGTATTTAAACCCCGTAATATTTTACAGGCATATTGAAGGTAGTATTGGTAGCCCTGATAATGTAGTAGAAGGACTTGATTTTAAAGCAAACATTGCTCACAGATTACAATTTTACGGACAATTTTTATTGGATGAATTTATATTATCCGAATTAAGAAAGAACCCTAACAGTTGGGTTATTAAATATGGTTACCAGCTTGGCGCAAAGTATGTTGATGCCTTCGGGATTAAAAATCTTGACTTGCAGGGTGAAGTGAACAGGGTTAGACCTTTTACTTATTCTCATTACGATCAGGTAACTAATTACAGCCATTACAACCAGCCTCTGGCGCACCCACTAGGAGCAAATTTTCAGGAATTTATTGGTATAGCACATTACCAGCCCGCGCCTAAATGGACCATAGATGCAAGAGCAATTTATTTTTATAAAGGGCTTGATAGCACCGGCAGGAATTTTGGTGGAAATATTTTTGAAAATTACACAACAAGAACCGGAGACTTAGGTTATTATGTTGGGAGCGGCACAAAAGCAAAATGTTTTAATGGTACTGCACTTGTCTCTTACGAACTTGTGCAAAATTTATTTTTAGATGCATCTTTTCAATATAGAACCTATAAAATTGATAACCAGCCTGTGCAAAGTAATACCACACTTGTAACTGCGGGTATCAGGCTAAATATGTTTAAAAGAGTGTATGATTTTTAAGGAGAAAAAACTACTTTTAAAAAAAGCAATTATGAAAATAATTGCTTTTTTCTATTCCACCGTTAATGAAAATGTTAAAGAGCGAGAACTTATTTTATCTATTGTATTTGAATATTTAAGTGAATTGTTTGGAGACAAAACATTCCTTAATCCATAAGCAATTTTTAATTCAGGAGTTAATACAAATACAGGAAAATAAATATGAAAACCGATACCTGCTTCTGCAGCGTAATCAAGTTTTTGTAAGGTAATGACATCATCATTTGTTTTTTTACCTGCATTGGCTGCCAAATCATAATCAACCCTGGCACCTACCATCATAAATACTTTTAAATTAGCAATACGATCACTGGTAAATTTTATCTGAACAGGAAACGCCAACGTAATACCCTGTACTTTTTTTGTAGTAATGGTATCTTCACCTCTTGGTTTATCAGGCGATTTTAAAGTGTATTGAAATGCCTTTTCAGTAAAAATTAAATCAATAGGGTAAGTACGGATATTAAAATGATTACTAAGTCTTAAATTTACAAGACCTGCAAGGTTAATGCCGGTACTGTTAATGCTTTCAATAACATTTACACTATCAAACTGTAAAAATTTTCTGCTGTGCAGGATATTGTAATGAGATCGGTTAACGCCTAGGTTTATACCAAAATGTAAACGGTCATCGTCATGCTCAAGCTGGTTTAATTCATTACGTAATTGAGCCTGACCAAAAAAAGGGAGCAAAGAAACGAATATGTTTAAAAAAATTATTTTGTTCCGCAATAGATGCTGCATATACCTAAGCTCAGTGGTTTACTAAATGTATTTATGAAGCCAACTTTATTTAAAATTTTTACAAAATCTTTCCCTTCAGGAAATTTTTGTATAGACTCGTCCAGATATTTATAAGCATCCTTGTTGTTAGAAAATAGCTTGCCGATATTCGGCGAAACGGTTTTCATGTAAAAATTATAAAAACCTTTTATAAAAAGCTTTTTAGGTCTGCTAAATTCCAATACAACTAATTTTCCGCCTGGGCGCAACACCCTTAAAATTTCTGATAATCCTTTTTCCAGTTGCTGAAAATTTCTTACACCAAAAGCCACGGTTACTGCATCGTATGTGTTGTCATCGTATTTAATATCTGCGCTGTCCCCGTTATGTAACTGTATAACGGTTTCCAGCTTTTTTTCTTTTATTTTCTTTCTTCCAATTTCGAGCATACCATCACTTATATCGATACCAATAATTGAGGAAGGGTGGAGTATTTTTTCTGTCATTAAAGCAACATCTGCGGTACCGGTTGCCACATCCAAAATAATTTTTGGATTGATTTCCTTAAGATATCCAATTGCTTTTTTACGCCAGATTATATCTATGCCTGCACTTAAAAAACGGTTTAAAAA
>JANLVW010000483.1:0-1060 GCA_031364205.1 Ferruginibacter sp. | reverse complement strand
AACAAGCCAAATGGTTGCGAAATCGTACCCAAAATCACTAAAAGGAATGTGTTGATTTGCCACTTTGTTTTTATTGCCATCTGTAGCATTAATTGTAAAAACATTGTTTTTCAATCGCTTTAACTCCCATACCTGAAAGCGCTCATTGTTTACTTCCTTTTTGCATTGATGACTAATAATTAAATCAATGAGCCAATACGCTTCGGCTTTTTCAGCCATCATTTTTACGCCATCGGTGTAAAGCATTAAAGATGGCCTGTGGCAATAGAAATTGTCTGAACCATTGCAGCTTCCGAAGAAATTGTTTGCATTTTCCATTTGTAGATAAAATTTAATTTGTAAAAGAAAAAAAAGAAAAAAAGAAAGCATTGACGGGAGACGGCGTTGCTAAAAAACAAGGAGGAACGGAATAAATGATGGGCTTGTGCGTAGGGTTTGTGTTTATGCCGTAGTTCCTTGTTTTTTTTAATGCGTGGGAGTGTGATAGCCGGCTAACTTTGCTTCGTTTTTTTTTATCATCTTTTCAGGACCGTTTTCTGTGGAGACGGGTAAGATGATTAATAACTTCTTTGCTTTTCTTTGGTAACATGGCAACCTCAATATCTAGGATAGTGGAACTATGAAATTTTTCATAGGTTGATTTACAAATCATGTTGTAGACTAAATCAATATTAGTTTGTTCAATCAGCCTTATCCCTTGATAAGGCTTCTTTCTATCTTTCACTTTTATGATTATACGGTAATATGGCAAACTAAGTATTTTAGCAAAGATACATTCTGCCCAAACGAAAAACATAATTGAAAACTAATTATGAAAAGGTAATAGCGCCTGCGGCGAAAAAAGAAGCGGTGCTGTGTGGCACACTTGTCCGCACTGTAGGGTGGGGGCGTGCCGCCTAAAGCCAATGGAATGAGGAACGATTGGAATTGGCTGCGTGCGCCTGCCACGGTGCTGAATATAGAGCCGTGCAACGGTGATAGGCAGCAACAGTGAGACGCAAGGGTTTGGAATGTGTTTTTGCTCAATGCCAAGCACTTGTGATTGGCTACAAAAACCATG